>JAGLQN010000312.1 GCA_023136835.1 Candidatus Omnitrophota bacterium
TATCCTCTAACTTTCAATGTCTCGATCATCAATGATTTTCACAGCTATTTTGGTATTGTCACCTCTTTCAAACAGAAGAAATATTGTGCTTCGAAATGAAACAACTCTCAGCAAATTTTAATCTCTGTAATATTAGGAGAAAATTCAGGATCTAAAATAGCCATCTGTTTGCGAATAATTGAGCGTAATTCAATAGCAGGCTTCAAACAATAATCATTAAAAAGATCTATGGTAATCGACTCAATATCAGGAAAAAGTAATTTTAGATATCCGCAGGCAAGTCTTTGCACTGCTCGTGTATCCCGCAGGTCGCCTGATGATTCCGTATGATCTTTGACAAACGCTATATGTTTTTGCCGTGGTCTCAAGGCATATAGTACTTCCCCAAAATAATCAGCCCGCAGAGCAAAAGATTGACATAAGGAAGATGATTCTATCCTTGGCAGCTCCCACCCTGGAACCAAACCATGAAATCTATCAAGCAAGGCAGTTGCATCCTGACCATTTAGCCAGCCTGGTAATTCTAAGAAACAATTTTCATCCCTCGGCTGACCATCTTCGTCAATAGGGATATTGCCAAGTATGACAAAACCGGCATCAGAAGAGCCGTGAAACCCCATTACTCTAAATTCTCCGGATTCCAAATAACCTTTTAATGCTCCAACAATCTCTCCTTCATTACTCAACTTGATTGTTTGGATTTCATCTAAAATAACAGCATCATAACTTGAAATAATTCCGGCCTGCTGCCGATTCATATCATAAAACAATTGCGCTCGCGTAACGATTCCGCCGCTGATAAGCCACGCATGTCTGGACAACTGGCTGAATATATAGGATTTTCCTGTTCCTTTTGGAGCAAGTTCAATTATATTTACGCGCGGCTCAACCAAAGGTATTAATCTTGTTAAAAGTAACATCTTTTGTCTGGCTGAATATTTTTTTTCATCATATCCCATGGTACGTGTTAATAAAACAAGCCAGTCTTCTATGCCAAAATCTTTTCGTTGATTAAGAAAATAGTTTAAATCAATGAGCGAAGCTTGCATTGGTTTAAAAGCTGTCATTACAACTTCATATTGATCTTTTTTGTTTTTTTGAGGCATCCACGTTAGCGTGCCGCTTCCCCAAACATTACCCATTAACAATAGAGGATTCTCTTTTACAATTGCATCAAGAATACGGCCCGTGACATCAAGTGAAGGAATTCTTAACTGAAGGTCGCCTCTGGTGGGATGTACTTTTACACTGTAAGAGTCTAAAATTTTTAATTGATTGCCGTTACGCAACTCATATAGTAAAGATTCTTTTTGCTTTTTATCCGGAAGATATCTGGCAATAAATTTTCGTATAGCGCTCACGTCTACGCCTCCATCAGCATTACTGTATCGGCTGACGAGCCAGTCTGAAACAAATGCCGGAATCACGCGCCCTGAAAGACCTGCACTGGCGGCAAGTCCTTTATGAACACAAACATCAGGAAAAGATTGTTTAATCTTACTATCAATATATTCTTTGTTTACTTCAGAACTCAAAATCATCCTCAAACTCGTTGGACATGGCGCCTGTCGTATGCACTTTTAATGAAAATTTCTCTTGCGTTTCACCTGTCTCGCTTTGTGCCAGATAGCAACCTTGAAAATCTATAATATTATCAGTTATTCCGGATGCATTAAAAGTAGTCACTATCTTATCAATACTACGCTTATGGATACGCAACGGAATCCTGGATGAAATATCAATGCCCTTAATATCACATTTAACAATAGAAACAGGATAATTATTGGGATTAGAAATATTTATAGTCAAGCTATTATCCTTACGCTTGCGAAAAATCTCACCTTTGATAGCAAACACCAGCGGATGAAAAGTTTCCGGCTTTTGCGAACTCATAATAAACCACGGCACAGCCATCTCTTGAGGTGTGCATCCACCATGAATTGCTCCTTTAGGTCGTTTCGCAAAACATGAATAGCCACACGGTATAGCCATCTCTCTATTAAGTCCAAACATATCGGGTTTCAACAACCAGACTTGCTTTCTATCAAAATTTTCCGGCAAATCAACTTCATCTGTATACAAACTGCGTATTTTTGCTTTTTTTGCAGAAGAAGGCACGCTAATAATTGGAGCGTTTCTGGGAATAACGGTGTAACCATGATCGCTGCTGACCGAAATAAGAAGAGTAGCACCATACAGATCCTTTGCTAATTCGGCTGATTCAGCTATAGCAGTAGCCTGCTTTTTTACATAATCAGCATATTTTTTACGTCTGATATATGGAGATAAACCGGAATGAAGAAATTCTCTATCTAATTGATTGTCTAAATAAAGGTATGCTTTTGCCGGTTTCTGTACCAATTCTTGAATGCTTAACTCATTGTCTGTTGCTGATCTGATGTCCTCTTCAGCAAAACCGAATGAATCTTGCAGCAATTTCCGATAAAATGATGCGCAAGGGTTTTCGGGTGGGATTTGAGAATTCATCCGTCCGCACACTATGGTTGGTTTTGCAATAAATGTTTCTGAAGGAAGAAATGCGAGGTAAGGAAATAATTCTTCTTTAGGATAAAATCCAAGCCGTTGCATTGCGGGGAGAAGCTCTTTTTGCGCAGTCAAATAATCCAGGCCATCAAATACTACCAGTAAAACAGGCTCATCCAACAACTTTTCTTTCAGATGAAAAATTTGCCTATAGGCCATGCCTTCGCCATTAATTAACAACCCTGCATAATTAAGTCTCAGCCAATATTCAAATTGTTCAACATAAGGATTTGTTAAATCCAACTTATTGAGAATGGCGCATGAGCTATAAAACGGAAGGTACTCATCACGCAACCAACTCTGAATTGCTGGAACATCCGTATTCTCAGATAGATTTGAAGGCTCTTGAGCGGGCACTAACCGAAGGGCGAGTTCAATAACTTCAGGAAAATTTTTCAAGTGAACAATAGAATCAAAAACAGATTGCTCAATCGGTATTCCATTATGCAGTTGATAACGAAGCTGCTCAAAAAGGGCAATCTTTTCAACATCAAGCTGCCCGGAAATATAAGATAATGCTTTTGCAGGAGAAGTTTTCCATTGTTCGTCCAAAAAACCACGCACAAAACCTGCAATATTTTCCGGAACCTGAACTTGCAGATTTAAAGCAGGTATATATTTTTTGCGGTCCGGCAACAGACTTAAATTATACCAGATATCGTCATGCTGCAGCCACTCTGCTATTTGGCTTTCCGAATACCGACTCAAAGCTTGTTCCCATGCTACAAATTGTGCCCTGGAAAAAGGGGCGATCTTTAACCACTCAAAGAATTCTGCTTTTTCAGGACAATTAGTAATCCAGATCTGTAATTGCTCTTGCAAGAGATATTTTGCAAGAGGATGAAGAGATACTTCTTTTTGAGTTATAAGCCAGGAAAATAATTCTGCAAAATCTTTGGTTGATGATAGTGTTTCTAACTGCCAGATTTCACCCAACAAAATCCGTTTGAGCCACCTGTCAGCAGATTCATTTTCTAATATTGGCTTTTCAACAGCTTTGTCTTGCAGGCAAAGTTCGACAACCCATTTCGGATTATTCATGATAACTTTCGGAAGAACAGAAAATTGCAAAGTATTTGACAGCTCGGCAAGAGGATCAATCTTTTTTATCTGACAACCAAATTTCTTTGCAGCAGAGTCAAACCAATGAAACAAAGCCGGATTTTTAACAACAATACGTAAAGGCTCGCCAGATTGAGCATGTTTCCTTATACGATTCAATCCTTCTTCATACTGGAAGTCTTCTTCGATTATGCAATCTTTATCCTCAAACGGATGCAGACCATATTGATCGCAGATAATTTCTATCATTATGAATCAGCGCCAAATACATGTTTGCTTATAAAGCGATAGATAATAGTCATTTTTTCCTTATCATCCAAACTTCTGCCGATCTGATCCACCGTGGTGTTGAGCAAATTTTCTAAAGCCTTGCCGTTAGGACTCAATTCATCCAGTACTTCAAAAATACGCCTTCTACTTTCTCCTCTTAAGAATAACGACAAGCTGCCCTGGGATGGCTCAATGTCATCATCCTGCGAAACTGGTTCTGGTACAACTGGCGGGGTAAAACTTTCAACGAATTTTTTTAAAAAATCCAGTTTGACCCCAAATTTCAAAAGCATTTCATCTGCCCAGGAAGAAACCGGCAGCCCTGTTAATTTTTCAGCTATTTGCAGCAATACATTTTCATCAATCTTCTGACACTCTCTGCAAATATCTATCAAAATTGCAGGTTCACCATTGTAAACATAGTTTTTCTTATCTGCTGAAAGCGCATTAAACCATCCCGCAAGCCCTTTGCCGGCATCTTCTTGCTTTCCAAACACGTTGTTATATTCAACAAGAATACGGTCAGTTAGTTTAATCAAAAGACTTTCAAATTCAACTTTTATGGGGGCAATAACTTCCTCTACCCTTTTTTGTTTTATTTTTTCATCTGTATCAAAAACATTTTCAAAAACATCTTTTAAAAGAATTTGATGTGTATCAGGTTCCAAATCGGCAAGCGGCCTAAAAATATAATCGCGAACAACGCCTGCTGCATCTGTAATATCCTCTGTAATCTGTGCATGTTTTGGCAGTCCGCGCCACCACTCGCCGATTGTCTCCCCTGCTTTTTTTACTCGTTCCAGTGGCGGATCAGCCTTAAGAAAACGCACATCAAAGATATGAGACATTCCATCAATAAGAGCGTTTTGATTGGAGCTGACATTGACATAGACCAGCTTATATTTTTCCGGGGTTGTAAAAATTTTCTCCAGGGTATCATTTTCAATAAAAGTTATCTTTTCCACATGATTAGCTGTTCTCTGAAATTCAAAAGAAACATTACCAAAAACTAATTCTTCATGAGCCGCAACGGCAAAAAAGAGCGGCATGGCCCTGCATTTCAAACCAAACTGCGGCTTCCGTAAGCGGTTAACCATGTTTTTCATTTCCACCGGTCGTTGTCTTGCTTTTTTAAGATAATCGGCTATGCAATCCCAAACTCTGCTTGCGCCAAGGTAGTCATTTTCATCCGGTTTCCCTAATATAATATCCCCAGCCTGATTTTTCCGTAAAATTCCATTGCTTTTCAGGATTAAATTAATGATGTGTTTAGGGCGTGCAGCCGTTTCCTTCCATAAATTTTTGGCCGCATCTTTGCTTACAAGTTTCATGGCAATATCACGACAATCTGTTCGATAGCCCCAATTGCCTCCCCAATCATCAATTGCTAATTTGGGCTCACCGATAAAAGGGCAATGCGGAAAAACTTCCCGCATTACTGTGGTCGCCAACCTCTTTAATTGCCTGTTATTTTGCACTTTGTACAATTTTCCCTGCCAGTAATAATCAAGCATCTGCTTTTCCGGAGCAAAAAGTTCGTCAATACTATCAGCAATACTATTGAACTTATCGTCATCCCAGATTTTCCACTCTTCGTAAAGGTCAGCACCCTCACCATAAAGGCTGGCTTCATTATTTTTCAAATACGTGAGAGCCTGATGTTCCATCAACAGCTCGAATAACTTTACCGGTTCTTTAGGAATGGCAAAAACCACCTGCTGGTAATTGTTGTTCACCGGTATTGTCGAAGCAATTTTCTTTGCTTCTTCAATTTCAGTTGAACTGGCGCACAACACTGATAGAACAACACCGTCTTGATATGTTCCTGCTCCAAGATTTTTGGTCAGAATGTGAAGGCGTTCCCGCAACTGATACATGCTTATCGGTTCAATTGACAACTTTCGATAGACGCCAAAATCGTCTCCATAATCTGTAGCCTCGCAACTTTCATGAACCGGAAGATTTTTCCAAAGGGATTTTAAGTATTGAACAGGTTTTTGATTAAGCTTTTCCGACGTGTTGGTAAGCAGCTTTCTTACCTTTTCAATAATTGACTCTGTTGCGATGCTCACAGCGGGACGATATGAACCATCAGCTTGCAGCCGCATCAATATATGATTTTCATTTTTCAGATCTGAACACCCTGCAAGCTTATTTTGAAAAGATTCATGTTCTTCTGTTGGTATGTTCAATGAATAAAAGAGAATTTTTTCAGTTGCCTTAAAACGGGTGGGATTGGTAACCCGAAACACGGAAACAGCTTTAAGGATACGCAACCCTAATGGATCATTATCTCCCAAGCGTGTTTTAAGATGCTCAAAATCTCTAAAGATTGAGTATGTTTTATCCTGTTGCTTAATGTCATTTGCAAAATAGTCCCATAGGCTATCTATCGTAAACATCGGCGGGCTGGAGCCTTTTGAATCGCAAATCGCTTTATCCAGAAATCGCCTGAAACTGCCGGGTTCATCCTCACACAGACATGTAAACAATGTTCGATTGTTTTGCGCTACTTTTTCAGAAATAGCAGGCAGGCTATAGACCGCCATTGGATGAAGAGGATAGGCGCCAAGGACGACCGTTGCTTTCAATTCATCCGGTGTAAATCCTGTAAAATATTTCAACCGACCTGTTTCCTGAACAAGTTCTTCAAAATATTTACTATACGTATCTACCAATTCAGACCAACCATCAGATTGTTTGTCAGCAACAATGACTCCGTCAATAAGTTGGAAAGTCTCAACATCAGTACTTTTTAAGATATAGTGCTTAAAACGACCCTCTATTTTGCGTAAGTCATCTTCTAACTGTTTATGATTCGATATAAGAGTGTTTTTGGAAATATCATGATATTCTTTTAACGATCTCTGGCAGAACAGATAAAGATGTAATTGATTCTCTTCACTGGCATTACAACATTCGGCAAAACCCTGTAATATCAATCCCTCCTTGCCAGTTGGATCTTTGACTACCTCCTCCATCTTATTGCCAAATTCATCCCAGAAAATTGCTATTCCGCTGAAACCATGTTCTTTTCGAAGCTCTTTTACGACACTCTCATAAAAAGTGGCTGGATCAAGCATAGTTGAAAATACAAAAGCAGCGCCGCTGGCAAAGGTCGGATGAATATAACGGAATAGATCAAAAGCCTTTTTCTGATATTCGCGTAATCGGGTTTTTAATTCACTAAGTGTGCAGCCTTTTTTTTCAATTTGCTGTTTAAGGATAACAAGACTGTCCGGATAGTTTTCCTCTATATCCTTGATTCTGTCTAATGCCGCATCAAAAGCAGAGTGCGGTAATAAATACTCCAATCCCTCTTTTTCCAAGGAACGACGGAGGCCCATTATCAAACCATCAGCAATATTTCCTTCATCTCCATAAAGACTGACGATGAGATATTTGTCTGGAATTTGCTGACGATGTTGCAACAGAACGCTCTTAGTATCCAAATCAAGTTTTTCAATAACCGTTTGCAGTTCAGAGGTTGAAATAGGCCGTAAAAAGAAATTAAGCAACACTAATGCCAGGTGGCTTTTGCCGGTGCCATATGTTCCCATAACAATTCGTGATCGCAGATCCGGTGTTGCAGGATGCAATTTTTTGGCAAAATCCAGGATGATCTCCCGCGCTACCTCGGTCGGAATAAACCCTGACACTTTGACTAAATTATCACGCTCTTTTCTCAGATTAACTGCTGCTTTAAAACCAGGTGAGATATGAATAAAATCATTTAAGTGTCGTGAAATCATGAAAGTATTTTCCTATCCATTTAAGGTGCCCAGATAAGCCCTCTGCTATTTTCCGGTATTGATCTGATTTCGGTCAGATTTTCCAGGCAGTATAATATAATAATGATTCCATACGGAGACTCTGTTCTTAAAATGTTGCGTAAAAAAACCAGCCTTTCTTCAATAGTCCATTTGCTGTAAAAAGGCTCCAAATTAGTAACTATAACAGGATCATTGCAAGAATCCGAATATATTTCTTCCCGAACTTTGCTCCAGGTAAAAAATGTTTTCAATACACCTTGATACCGTTTTTCAAAGTCAAGTAGCTCGCCTTCTATGATGCCTGCTATTTCCTCAATTATTAATTCAGAAAAAATATCTTGCTGAGAAGGAATGATGAGCATAACAGGATAACGGCTTTCTCGGCAAAGCCGCCATTTTTCTAAAAAACTTTCAAGGACAGACATAATGTTCTTCTCTTATGAAAATTAGGAATAAAATTTAATTTTACCCAAACTTAGCAATTTCCTCTCTACCTTTATTGAGAGCAGTTATCGGGTCTTCCCCATCAAGTTCATGGTAGTAAGCGCTAATAAGGGCAAGCGGCGGAAAATTCATAATGGATATAGAATTAAGTCCGGCAGTGTGGCTGATCCAGCTAACCTGTTTTTGATATTGTTCTCCAATATCAATCAACATTCTATCCAAGGTCTCCCGATTCAGCCTGAAGATTCTTCCAATCCCCCATGGTTCAAAAAGCTTTTCAAGATGCACGGATTGTCTTTGATGCTCTATTGCCCAATCAAGCAAAGAATAGGCAAGAATGGCTCTTGACAGCGGCTGACTGCCGGCAGGTTGCCGAAAATAATCGCCATCTTCATTGATACAAAAAAAACCGAATTCATCACCGAGGCGTGTTCCTTCAAATACTTGTTTGAAAGGGGAAAAGATAAGTTTATGAAAAACACTATCTGCCATGGGTTTGTCATGATTCCGATTCCAATATGCACGCATTTTCTTTTCAAGCAACTCACGGTCAAAAACATTCGGTTCAAATTCATTAAAATAAAACGCATAAAACCAGGCGGGACTATTTAATCTGGCAAGATTATAGTGAAATATCCACCAGATGCCATCCTCTTCCAGGTCAGAATCATGGCGAGCAATAAGCTGTCCCAAAGGTGTGAGGAGAAACTCATTTTTTTTCTTGCAAATAATTCCTGCCGCTTCTGCCCAAATTTTTGCCGCTCCAACTTTCAGTTTGCCTACACGAAGAATGCCCTGAGCCTTTTCCACCGACTTTGGTAGAAAAAGATCAGGGTTATTCGGAAGTTTTTTTATTATCAACCGGAACCATGCTTCTTCAAAACCGAATTTAAATTCTGCCATTTTTTGATCCGTTATAATGTAAAGATTTAACTGCTGGACACTGATATGACACACAAGTAAGGCAGCTAACGCACCTTTTATTATCTACTAAATAAGTACCATTTGTTTCTAATGCCTTTAATGGACACTTGGCACCACATGCCCCGCAAAAAATGCAGGACTGCAATTTCCTTAATTGTTTTTCAACTCGCTGCTGGAACAGCCTCTTATTCTTTTTAATCAGATAGTTAATACGAATGGCTTTATCTTCAAAACCAACTTCCACGCTTGCCAGTATTTCGTTAGAATCATGATCATGAATGAGAAAGGTTTCGGAATAGTCATTGCTGTTTATCTGGGTTTGCGGCCCAAATGGACGTAAAAATTGACAAACCATCCGAATATCACCACTCAGTAACTGGTAGAATACAGCATGATCGGATAGAATGCAAGGTGCGGCCTCTATCGAAGTTTTGTAATGATCCAGCCCCCTTCCGCCGGCTCTGACCCGCCATCCATAATCGGCAAAAGACTCAGGATTTAGATGTTGCATCCGGTTTGCCTGTTGCAATAGAAAGCTTTGCCAGCGTTGATTGTGTTGTGGATAACGATATTGGATCATACGTTGCGACCAGACGCTGTTGAACGGGCAATAGAGACATCCCACCCGTCGGAATCCTTTTTTGTAAGCCTGATTAAAACTTAAACCATGGTACAACAGATAAATCCATACATGTAGGTCTGTCCAATTTAAAATAGGTCGCGCTAATATCTCTCTGGCAATTTTGTGTTTATCAGAAATCCGTGGATATTGTGCCCTGCGCACAGATTCCATCCTTCGTATACCATCAAAAGTAAGAACACCATACGCAGGACTCATGCCATTAATAAGTTTGGATAGCGGATTAGTTTTATGGGTAGTACAACACCAACGTAAAATTCGGCTTGGGGGGCCAATAGTCTCCGCGGTTTTAAAAAAATCAAGCGATGAGTGGCTTGTAATAAATGGCGTAAAAGGATGTTTAAGCTGGAACTCCTGAAGATACTTATATGTGTCAGGCAGCTCAATAGTTGTATCAGCAAAAATATGCAAGATATCGCTGCGACCCAAAGCACTCATAACCAGGTGAGAAACAACTGTTGAATCTTTGCCCCCTGAAAAAGAAACCAGAATTGCTTTGCCTCTGAACTTCTTTGTTGTTTCACGGATAAAATTTTCAGCTTCATATTGAAGCTGCTCAATATAACCGCAATTTGCCTTTCTGAGCCTGTCAAGCATCTCTTTCTGGGTGCGCCGAGGCGGCCTAATCTTTCTATTGGTTGTTAATGCATTGCCATTTGCTTTGGACACAGACAATTTTAGAAAAGGAATGCCTTGGGAATAATAGGTGTGATTTGTATGCATTACCCATGTTTCCAGTTCCCGTAAAGATGAGTGCAGCTCGGGCGTAGTTTGTTTCTTCAAGTAATGAATTTCCGGGCGGAAAACAGGCACAAAATTTGCGCAAGCAATGTCACGCCCGTCAGCCCCGCAGGCAAGGCAAGTCTGCCCAAGAAGGGGAACGTGGCAGGAATCACACCAATAAGTTCTTGAAGTAAATAGCGCGTTCATAGTTTGATTTTGCTCCGCTGTCTCTTTTTAATGGCAATGGACGGTGCTCTTTCCTCAGAGTTATCTATAACTTTTTTTACCTTTTCGTGAGGAATATCAAGAAGTGGTTTTTCTGCCTTGACGGTTGGATCCCCAGCATATTCTTGATTGGACGCTGCTGGTTCTATCCGAGCGAAGTAGTCGTCAATTCCCTTCAGAAGGGTAATTATTACAATATCTTTTAAAATATTGTCAGACAGCAAGCCTGCTAAATTTTCTCTTATCCGGAGATTAGAGCCATTTTGCGAAAAAAAATCAGAGTGAAGGAAACTTTTTAATGGTTCTTGTGTAGCTCTATTTTTTATTACTTCAGGTTCTATGTCGCCATTACTGCTGGCAATAACTGAGGCAGTCTCAACAACCAAGCCTTTCTTTTTACGGGAAAGATAGAAATTGCAAAACATCTCTTTCAAGTTGTGAAGATAGATTGAGCCGTTTTCATTCATGCTGCGGATAAAAATAAGCGCCATGACAAGCTTATAAGAACAATTATTTTTGCTGGTGAGATATAGAACAAAATCGGCTACTGGCTCTGGAAGAAGTTTAATATAATCATTGCATGAGCATTTTTGCCAATTTTCCTGCCGGTCATAAAAACCTTCACCAATACTGACAAAACGTGTCCCACTATTAGTCAATGCGGCTGAAATATTGCCCTCTGAGAATTCACCTTCAAGCCGCTGAATAATCTCCATTCTTCGCAGCGGAAAACCGCTTTTATCCAGAAGCTCTTCAATGCCATCAGAAGCCGGGCGATATCCTCCTAAATTCCATGTTTTCAAGCCATAAGTCCCACGTTTGACGATCTCAATATCTTTATAGCGTATAATCGCCGCATGAACATTATGATCTGAGATATCCTTAAACTTTATATTCTCTTTGCGAACGGCGCCGGCAATTTCGCTAAAATGCATGGGCTTGCCATGTTTTTCCAACACATATCTTGCCACATCTTCCATATTAACGCCGTAACGTATAAGCCATTTGTCATAATCCCATACCAGATCACCATGCAAAACATATTTGCCACCTGTATCTTTTATCACCTTCCTGATAAAAGCTTTATGAAATTTTTGCACAGGTTTTGCTGCGCATTTATTCCGGCAATGACTTGCAAACTTTTTTCCTACAACTTGAATATGAAAAGATTCGTGTTCCTCAAAATCAAGCGATAGAAGCTGCTTAAAAGGATGCTCACAGGAAAGACACTCGCAATCAACTATAAGCAAATCTTCAGAGCATGCAAATGATAACTCGGGCTTCCAAAGAGAAAACAATTGTCCCAAAGCAAGCGGGTTTGGAGGCTCAGACCAGTTAAATTCGTCCTGCAGAATCACAGCCAACTCTTCCAGATCAATTATACCGCCGCAGCTGACAATAAGTCCATTAATCCTTTCCCAAAAACTGTTCAAAATATTTACATTGGTTTTAATTTTGAGATTGCGGTATCCTTTCTTTAAAATTTGCCTGACTCCTTCTTTTGTAATATCAAAATGCTTTCCAATTTGCTCAAGTGTTGGTATTTTTTCTGTTTGAAAACACAACCTGCGGCTTATCAAGTCTTGATCCCGCTTGCTTTTTATGCAGAGTCGAACAAAGCTTGTGATCATATTCCTATAACTTGAATAATCAATACTTGAAATATGATTTGAGCGACTTTCTGGAAAAGTATCCGAGCTATGTATGTTAAAAAGAATAAGGTTTCTAATGATGGCTTTAAGCTCATTCAGACATTTACGTCCAAAATTCTTCTGCTTTAAGAGAGTTGCTTCAGTACTAAGCATCACCTCTCCGATCGAATGTATGTCAAGTTTTTTTAGCGCTTTTGCTGCTCGGACAGATAACATAAGATCAGAAAGTTTAGTAACTGCCTTAAAGCCTTCGTGAAGGTCTTCAACAGCTATTTCCTTGGTATTTTTTGAAGAAAATATGGGCAAAAGTATTAAAGAGGATTCATCAGGAGGATTTGCTAATTTGTCTTTAATAGAAGGTGGCGGTTGAACGATCCTTTTCTGATACGATATTTTTATAAAGTTTAAAATTTCATTAGCTGTTTTTTTGCCACAAGTAGGCAAAGTTAAGAGAATTTTCTCATTTAACAAATTTATTTCATCTATCGAAGAACAATTCTGCAACAGCACATTAATGGCTCGTACAGAAAGACCTGATGATATGATAAATTCCTCCCAATTATCTTTCGTAGTTCTATCCTTCTCCTCAAATTCGGATATGAAATTATTTTGATTTTGTGCTGATTTAAAAGGCATGTTTAACCTGAATACCGATTCCAGTAGCATTTTAGCACGACTTACGTTCGTGTAGAAGGTTCATAAAGTTGGATGTTGTCTTTTACTGATGAAACAAGCCCCATCTGTTTTCCTCAACTCACGAAGTTAACTATTCTCAACTTTGGCCAGTTTTGAATTTTCTGCTACTCCTAAAAGGCTAACCTTTTGATATTATTGACATTTTAATACCTGACGCTGTTTTTGCAAAGTTCAATAATATTAACAGGTTAGGTAAAAATGGTTAAAGTCGAGCCAAAGATAGCATATCTATTCCCCCGAAGAAAAAAATGCAATAATATGTGCCATCCATATCGGTCCAAAGAAGGCCGCGTATTAGCAGTTTGTGAATTAATTCCTTTTCAGTAATTGCCTGAAGGTTCTATTTGCTTGGCGCCGTCTACAAGTCTTCGTGCTAATTTATAATCCAGCTCTTCCCATACAAGTCTCTTTAATGTCTTGTTTTCGAAATCCGATGTTTTTAAATACTGTTTTCATAATGTGATTATCTTCTAACTTTCATTCTTTCAATGAGCATAATGCTTCTCTTTTATTTTGAAAGCTAAACCGATTCAAATCTTCAAGACACCAGTTATAGATTAAGCTCGACTAATTCCGCGTCCAAAGAACTTCCCCGAAGATGAAGCAGAGCAACTGTGATTG
>JAGLQN010000313.1 GCA_023136835.1 Candidatus Omnitrophota bacterium
GGCGCACAAAAGATAAACGCCCCGTCTTTAACGGGGCGTTTTATCTTGAGTCTCTGATCTGTAGTCTTTAGTCTATCAATGAATCAGCGTATTCTGCAGTACAAACGCGGCAAAAACGATCGAGACCATCGACATCAGCTTGATCAAGATATTGATGCTGGGTCCGGAAGTGTCCTTAAACGGATCGCCCACCGTGTCTCCCACGACAGCGGCCTTGTGCGCCGGTGATCCCTTACCTCCCTGCTGGCCCGCTTCGATATATTTCTTGGCATTATCCCAAGCCCCGCCGGAATTCGCCATCATGATCGCCAGGACGAATCCGGATCCTGTCGCGCCGATCAAAAGTCCCCCGACGCTGTTAACACCCAGGAGTAAACCGACGGCAACCGGGGTCACCATCGCCAGGACCGCGGGAATGCGCATCTCCTTTAAAGCGGAGGTTGTGACGATATCAACACAGCGCTCATAATCCGGTTTGCCCGTGCCCTCCATTAACCCGGGGATCTCTTTAAACTGCCTTCTGACCTCGACAACAACTTCGCTGCCGGCCCGGCCAACCGCGCTCATCGTCAGCGATGAGAACACGTAAGGCATCATCACTCCGATAAAAACACCGACGAGAACAAGAGGATCCATCAGATCCAGCACCATGCTTCCGCCTTCCAAGATAATCTTCTCTTTATAAGCCGCGATCAGGGCAAGCGCGGTTAAGGCCGCTGAACCGATCGCGAAGCCTTTACCCGTCGCTGCCGTTGTATTACCTAAAGAATCTAAGGCATCAGTGCGCTCGCGCACTTTCGGGTCGAGCCCTGCCATCTCGGCGTTTCCGCCCGCGTTATCCGCGACCGGCCCGTAGGCATCCGTCGCCAAAGTAATCCCCAATGTGCTAAGCATCCCGACAGCCGAAATACCAATCCCGTAAAGCCCCAAGCTGAGGTTCTGAAAACCTCCCGCGAAGGAGAAACTCGCGATGATCGCCCCACTGATAATGATCATCGGGAATGCCGTCGAAAACATCCCGACCGAAAGGCCTTCAATCATCAACGTTGCCGGTCCGGTAATAGCCGCGCCCGCGATCTTCTTCGTCGGCGTGTAATGAGCTGACGTAAAATATTCCGTGCACAATCCGATCAATAACCCGGCGATCAAACCGCTAATGACTGCCCAAGCGACCCCGACATATTCAACGCCGAGGATCGTTTTAATCATAATGTAGGAGACAACCGCGACAAGCCCTGCCGCAAAAAAGATTCCCTTACGTAATGCCATGAGTAATGACTCCTGTGTCGCCTTCTCACCCGTACGAACAAAGGCCATTCCGAAGATCGAGGCAATGATCCCGACGGCTGCCATAACCATCGGAACGGTCACGCCGTTGACCCCTAAACCGGCCGCGACACCTAAAGCGCCGGTCGCGACAATCGATCCAACGTAGGATTCATAAAGGTCCGCGCCCATTCCGGCGACATCACCGACGTTGTCACCAACATTATCCGCGATAACAGCCGGATTTCGCGGATCATCCTCGGGAATACCAATCTCAACTTTTCCAACCAAGTCCGCGCCGACATCGGCGGCTTTCGTGAAGATACCACCGCCAACGCGGGCAAAAAGGGCCTGGAAACTCGCCCCCATCCCGAAGGTCAACATGGTACTGGTAATAATAGTGATCTTATCCATTCCCTGGGGAATAGGATTATTGGAATAATACCAATCCAGACTGTAGAACCAGACACTTAAATCTAAAAGGCCAAGACCGACAACGATAAAACCCATGACCGCTCCAGAAGAAAAGGCCAGGCGCAGACCGGCATTCAGGCTGCTGAGACAAGCATTAGCCGTCCGCGCGCTTGAAGACGTCGCAATATTCATCCCGCAGAAACCGGCAAGACCGGAGAACAATCCACCGGTCAAGAACGCGAAGGGAACAAACATAACCAAATATCCCTTTAACGCGAGGAATAAAAGTAAAATGAACACGATCGCAAAAAAGATCCCTGAAGCTCTATACTGGCGGCGAAGATACGCCCCTGAGCCTAATCGCACAGCAGCCGCAATTTCCTTCATTTTCTCCGTTCCCTCATCACTGCGCAAAATCTTAAAGACCAGTGACAAAGCGAACCCGAGCGCGATTAACGAGCAGATCGGTACTAAGGTAAAATAATTGAACATTAAACGCTCCTTTAATTAACTAATGATTGACAAACATTTTCGGGCGCCCGCAGAGGGCCGCCTCTACATTATTTTGATCAGAAATTATTGTAACAAACGGACCCCGAGAGTCCGTTTATTCTATTTATCCCCTGTTCGGCTTCGTGCCGTGATTAGCCTTTTTTGAACGCCAGCTAAGCTTTCCTCTACGTTTCTTTTTACTCATGATAAACCAGCCTCATCAAACGATTAATATTAAAAAAAGTTCTTCTATAAGGTTACCGTTCGTCGCTTGCTCAGGATGGTTCGAAGGAGTGGTGAGCAAGTAAAGAATTTTTCTATGGTTTAATCAAAAGAATTCTCTACACGTCGAACCATAGTTATACCTAAAAACTTCCCAATAATCAACTAATAAATATCCGACCTACGCGGCCGGGGAATAAACGGACCCCGGGACCGTTTATTAAAAAAATAAGGTAATCTCAAGCATCAAGGATCCCGGCAACCTCAATGACCTGATCAATGACCGCAAATGGTTTTTGCGCCGCGAGTTCTTCCCTGCTGCTTGAACCGGTCATCACCGCGACCGTTTTCACCCCCGCCGCGCGCCCGGTCTGGACATCAATGGTCATATCTCCTACATACAGTGCCTCGTCAGGATCCAAAGAACATTTCTCCAGAATTTTCTCAAGCATTTCCGCCGCCGGTTTCGGCCGGTCCACCCTGTCAGCGCAGAGAACACGATCAAAGGCGTGGTCAGTCTTCAGATGTTTGAGGATAATATGCGTGAATCGTGTCGGCCGGTTACTGGCAATGGCCAGTTTGTATCCCCGGCTTTGAAGCTTCTCAATAAGCTCCCTCGCTCCGGGCAGCCATTTTGTCCCCGATTTTAAAGCGCGCGCGTGATGCTGGCGGTAAATAGAGAGGGCCCGGTCAAGGTCGTGACCACCGACAAATGTCTCGACCAAATGCCGGACGCCCCATCCCACCGTCCGCTTGATCGTCTTATCGTCAACAAGCGCGCGCCCTATTTCGGCAAGCATGTAATTGATACTGCTTTCGACCGCCTGGTAAGCGTCAACAAGAGTTCCATCGAGATCAAAGATTACCAATTGTATTTTATTTGCCATTATCGGGATCTAACGTGCAGTAACCAAACGGACCCCGGGGGTCTGTTCACAGTAACTACCTGGAGGCAACCAATTCATGCGGATTGACAACCCCGCCGGAGACAATAAACTTGAACGCGTCTTCAATGCTGATATGCGTAGGTATAATTTCCTTTTTCGGCACCAGCACCGTAAATCCCGTCAGCGGCCCCGGGGAGCTCGGGATAAAGACGTTGCAGAGTTCCCCCTTGATATTATCATTGATCTCCTTTGA
>JAGLQN010000314.1 GCA_023136835.1 Candidatus Omnitrophota bacterium
CTAATAAAAAATTCGAGCCAGTACATGTAAAACCGTTAATTGTTAATTCAAACAAACCCCGGGGGTCTGTCCAGATTTAAGCCCTTTTACGGATAATTTACAAACTCATCAATAATCTTCTGAGGAACTCCATGTTGATTTAATACTCGTTCCATTTCCTGTGCGGCCTCTGCCCCTAACTTTGATATTAACTCTTCGTTTTTTATCGGTCCTTTAATGTTTTTTACTGTTTCTGCAAAAAGCTCCACAATCTTCGAATGATACACTTTCAAGTCAAGAGGAGGGGTAATGTCTTGGATTGCTTTATAATAGTCAACATAATTTGCAGTGACTTTCTCCATAATTTCATCCGGCGATAATTCTGTTATATCGGCTTCTGTAATTGGCGAAATATATGTTTCTGCCGTCTCTGAAAGTTTTTCTAAATACAGCTTGACCGTTTCATTAAGCCATTCCCCCCACTCAGTCGTTGCATCTACATTTTGCTCCCAGAAATCTACTTCATTTTTTGATTCAATATCCACTCCTTGAGCAAAAGCCATCCCTCCTAACATCACTGCAAGAAACAATACCAACATTAGCCGACGCATAAGCAAAATCCTCCTTTGTTTTTACCTTATTATACAGACCCGCGAGGTCTGTAGGGGCTGTACGATTTGACTATTTTTTACTCACCGCGTAGAGCATGAACAATCCTGCCAGGGCGAAAACTATTCCCAAAGCTCCCCTAAATAACACCACAACATCCTTAAAGCAAACAAGGATCAGCGTGATCCCTAAGACCAAAATAAAAAATCCGACTACAAACAGAACAAATCTCTTGTAATTATTTTGTTTATCTTCGTTAGCCATATTCAATCTCCATGCACCCAAACGGACCCTTGGAGTCCGTTTGCGGTTCTCCATCTGTCTACTGAACACTGACAACTGATCACTGACCAGCCGGGCGGCTCTTCCACCTGCGATGCATCCATGCCCATTCATGCGGGTAGCGCCGGATATACTTTTCGATCAAATTTGTGATCTTCGCCATCGTTGCCGCAATCACCTCTTTCTCATCGGCGCGCTCTTCCAAGGCAATCGGGGGTTCGAT
>JAGLQN010000315.1 GCA_023136835.1 Candidatus Omnitrophota bacterium
CAGAGCTTCAGGATGAGGGGTCGGGAAACTATCCGGCCCCTCACTTCTTCCAGGTCGCCGGCACAAGAAAAATCAGGATTGAATAAAGCTCCAGTCGTCCGGATAACATCAAGAACGTTAAGAGCCACTTGCCCGGAGGGGAAACCCAGGCATAGTTTTGGGTTGCGCCCACTTTGGCTAATCCCGGGCCAATATTGCTTAAAGCTGCAATGCATGCTGTTAATGCCGTCACCAGATCGCAGGATTCAACGATCAAAAACAAGACCGATCCCGAAAAGAATAATAATATAAAAACAATGAAATATGCCACAACAGCCAAAACGAGTTTGTCGGAAAGAGATTTGCCGTTAAACCGGACAGGAAGAACAGCATTGGGAAGGACCGTCTGGACTATAGAATAAAAAGCTACTTTGACAGACAGGATGATACGAACCACTTTCATCCCTCCTCCGGTCGACCCGCCGCACCCTCCGATAAACATCAAAAGGACAAGAGCGAACCTAAGCGCATGCGGCCACATATCAAAATCGGCTGTTGTATAACCAGTCGTTGTCATAATAGAGACCACCTGGAACGCTGCGTCCCGAAGCGGCTGGCTCGACAATCCTGTCTGCATAAGGACAAAAGCAAAAACAGATACGAGCACGCATATCAATAGGGCATAGTATCGAAACTCCTCATTGAAAAATAAAGCGCGCGGCCTTCCCTTGATCCACCGGTAATGAAGGGCAAAATTCATTCCAGCTAAAACCATAAAAACGATAACAACCCATTGAATATAAGGGCTATAGACTCCTATGCTGGCATTTTTCGTCGAGAAACCACCAGTCGCCATTGTCCCGAAGGTGTGACACATCGCGTCGAATAGCGGCATGTTGCCCGCCATTAAAAGCAAGATCTCCAAGAAAGTAAAGATAAAATAAACGCCCCAGAGATTTTTGGCGGTTTCTTTGATCTGGGGTTCGATCCTCTCCGCCGTAATGCCCGGGGATTCTGCTTTGAATAACTGAAAAGCATTGGTCCCAAGTGCCGGCAGAAGAGCAATGTAGAGAACAATGATCCCCATTCCGCCGAGCCAATGGGTGAGACTTCGCCAGAACAGTATCCCCCGAGGAAGAATTTCAACATTTGTAAAGATCGTTGCTCCCGTCGTTGTAAAGCCACTGGTGATCTCAAAAAACCCATCCGTAAAGGTCGGGACAACACCGCTTAAAAACAAGGGCAAGGCGCCCAAAAATGACAACGATAACCAGGATAGCCCGACGATCGCCAAGCCATCTTTGGCATTGATCTTCTGATGGTCCTCTTTTTTTAGACGGAAAATAAATAGTACGGCCGCGGCACAGATGATGCCGACAGCAATGGAGATAAGAAAAGCTCTTGTTTCACGGCTGCGGAAGTTATCGTAAATCGCCCATCCCAAAGGAGCGACCATTATAAAACAAACAACCAGACAGATACGCGAAACGATATGGGCAACAAAACGTTTGTGCACAAGAAAACTCCTTTCTTCGTTCGTCGTACCTGCCTACCGGCAGGTCTTCTTTGCCGCGCCGGCTTTCCTTAAATCAAATTATGGAAACCAGCACTGCGCTAGTTCTTCCTGATCCAGATTAAGCCAGCGCGGTACTAGTTTCCACAGAAATATTTAGGAAAACTAGTACTGCATAGGCTCGGAGTTTTCTACACTCATTTCCTTTATAAATATTAAGAAGAAATGAGTGTCGCGCTTTGTTCCTCTAAAAATAAATTTGGGAAACAAATGTGCTAGCAGCATCCGCATTCATGCTTGCCTATGCTGTAATCTAAAAATATTTTTTGCGGGTAAACAGCTGCTGCAGTTTTTTGACCGCTGTCTCCTGACAGAAAACAATGACTCGTTCTCCCGCTTTAATTTGAACGTCGCCTCTTGCCAAGATAACCTCTTGTCCGCTGTAAACAGCTCCAATAATGGAATTCTTTGGGAAATGGATTGTTTTAAGAGAGCCTTTAGTGACGGGAGATCCTTCTTCAGGGATGAATTCCAAAGCCTCTGTTTCTCCTTCCAAAAGTTTTGTGACAGCGCTAATACCTTTGCCTCGTACTAAGTGAAGAATCTTTTCTCCTGCCAGATAATGAGGACTGATAATCGCGTCAATATCTAAAGCGCTGACAAGCGGCATATAATCCTCGTGTTGCGCCATGATAATGGTCGTTTTGGCCCCCATCTTTTTCGCTAACATTGAGCTCACAAGATTAGCATGGTCATCTTTGGACGTTGCAATAAAAACATCTGTCGCTTCAATCCCGCACTCCGTCAAGATATCTTTTTCAGACGCTGATCCGTTAATAATGCGCACGCCTTCAAGCTGTCCGGCGGCGGATTTAGCAACATCCTCATCCTCCTCGATAAGAAGGATATCCTCCGTTTTTCCTGCCAAAAGTTGAGCTGTATGCGTTCCGGTAATCGTCGCTCCATAAATAACAATCTTCTTCGGTGGTTTTGCTTCGGGATTGACAAATGTCAAGAATTCGCCAAGCGAAGGAGCCGGTAAGAGAACATAAACGCGGTCGTTCGCCTCAATAGCTGTATCCCCTTTGGGGATAATAACGGCCTTATTCCGCACCACGGAAACAATCAAAAACGGCCATGGAAAATCTTCCTCCCGGAAATCCCCAATCTTGGCTCCGCACAAAGGCGATGTCTCAGAAATATTAAATGCTCTCAGCAGGATCTTCCCGTCAGCAAAATCAGCGACTTCACTGGCACCAGGGGTTTCAACAAGTTTCCGGATGGCTTGGGCAGCAACTAATTCGGGATTGATCAACTCATTAATATGAAACCGATCGTATCCAAACTGAGCCAACGTTTCGCTTAAAGAAGTGTTGCGCACTCTCGCGATGCATCGCTGGGCCCCAAAAAGCCCCGCAAGGAAGCAAACCACCAAATTCACTTCATCGGAAGGAGAAACGGCTAATACTAGTTCCGCTTCGCTCATATGGGCCTTTTTAAGAACTTTTGGGTCCGCCCCATTGCCGACAATAACTTTAGCGTCAAGCCTCTCGGCGCTCTTTCTGGCAACCTGCTCATCTTTTTCAACTAAGTAAACCTCGTTATTCTCTTGAACAAGAGATTTGGCAAGATTTTTCCCGATACGCCCCGCTCCAACAATGATCACTCTCATATGATTACCGTTCCCTTATAATAATTTAGGCCCCGGTGAACAGGGCCTCATATTATGGATCACAAGATCTTTAACTGTGTCTATCCGATCGAATAATCGCGCATTACAGCAATCTATTTAATCTGATCCTATGATGCGGAACTATGAGCGGCTTTTTCCTTTTTCTTCGGCTCCGAGGAGGCCGTTTCCTTGGAAAGCTTCACAAGCTTTTTAAATGCTGCCGGAGAAGTAACCGCAAGTTCGGATAATACTTTTCGGTCGATATCGATGTTCGCCTTCTTAAGGCCGTTCATGAAACGGCTGTAGGTTAAGCCGGATTCTTGGCACGCCGCATTGATCCGGATGATCCAAAGCCTTCGAAACTCACGCTTTTTCACTTTGCGGTCGCGATAGGCGTATGTAAGCCCCTTGATAACCGAACGCTTAGCCTGACGGTAGCGTGTACTTCTATGGCCGAACTGACCTTTAGCCTTTTTTAGAACGCGTTTTTTTCTTTTCTGTGCGGTCACCGCACTTCGTACTCTAACCATAAGGCAGTAGCCTCCTTATCTTCTTTGCGTCGGCAGCCGAAACATAAGAACTTTGCCGCAATTTACGTTTTGCTTTTCGTGTCATTTTTCCCAGAATATGTCCTCGCTTAGCACTGCGCTTTTTCAGTTTTCCGGTCTTTGTAACCTTAAAGCGCTTAGCCGCAGACTTATTTGTTTTTAGTTTTGGCATCGGATGTTCCTTTCTCGATAAATGTCTTAAAAACTACTATCAAAGCACACTAAAATATTTATTTCATAGCTTTGCGTTTTTACTAATTCCTTTTTTGCTTAAAAAAGAAGTTTTTGTCCGCAAATATTCCCCGAGCTGATCGTCCGTAGAAAAATTTATGATCCCTTGCTCGTTACCGGATTAAGCAGAATAAACATGACCCGCCCTTCCATCGACGGAGATTTCTCGGGCACTCCGTGTTCGGCAACATCCTTGATCATCCTCTCTAAAATATTTCTGCCCAGTTCTTTATGCGCCATCTCCCTCCCGCGGAAAAACATATTAACCTTCACTTTATCTTTCTTTTCTAAGAACCCAACAGCTTGCTTAAGTTTGATCTGATAATCTCCCTCGCCAATATTCGGTTTAAGTCGCAATTGTTTTAAATGTGTGACATTCTGGCTTTTTTTGACACGGCGCTCTTTCTTTTCCTGATCATACTTATACTTGCTGTAATCCATAATACGGCAAACCGGAGGTTTTGCCGTTGGGGCAATTTCGACCAAGTCCAGGTCGCTTTCCTGGGCCAGATCCAACGCCCGGCGGATATTCACCACTCCTAATTGTTCTGATTCCGGACCGATCACTCGAACTTCTGATGCCTTGATACGTTCGTTAATTCGGATAAATTTTGGAATAATAACACCTCCTGTTTAATATTTTTTTAACCGGACTTCTTCGTCAAGCTTCTCAATAAACGTGTCTAGAGCGCACGTTCCCTGATCCCCTCGCGCATATTTCCTGACGGCTACTGTTTTACTTTGGACTTCTTTATCTCCGACAACAAGCAAATACGGGATTTTTTTTATCGTTCCTTCCCTGATCTTTTTATTGAGGCTTTCATTTCTCTGATCGATTATACCTCGCAAGCCCTTTTGTTGTAAGTCTTCTTTTATCTTCAACGCATAGGCCTGGTGTTCTTCCCTGATCGGAATGATCCCGGCCTGCGTCGGGGCAAGCCAGGAGGGAAAAGCTCCTCCGTAATGTTCGATAAGTGTTCCAAAAAACCGCTCGACCGAACCAAGAATCGCGCGATGGATCATGATGGGCTGCGTCGTATTTCCGTCTTCATTGATATATTCAAGCCCGAAACGCTTCGGTAGGGAGAAATCGCACTGGATCGTGGCGCATTGCCATTCGCGGCTCAAGGCATCCTTAAGCTTAATATCTATCTTCGGCCCATAGAAAGCGCCGTCGCCTTCATTGATCTGATAGGCAAGTTCTTTTTCCTTGAGAGCCGACTCCAGAGCCTGCGTTGCCGTCTGCCAATTTTCAATACTGCCGATATAGTCATCGGGGCGCGTGCTTAACTCAATATTCATATTATCAAAACCGAAATCCTTCATCACGTCAAAGGTAAAATCGATCACCTTCATAACCTCTTCTTTGACCTGATCCTCCCTGCAGAAAATATGGGCATCATCTTGCGTAAAACCTCGTACCCTCAAAAGCCCGTGCATAACTCCCGTTTTTTCCTTTCGATACACATCGCCGAGTTCAAAAAAGCGGATCGGCATATCGCGGTAGGATCGGGTTTTGGATTTATAAATAAGGATATGCCCGGGACAGTTCATCGGCTTAACCGCATATTCCTCATCGTCTACCATAAAGTAGAACATGTTCTCCTTATAGTGGTCCGCGTGCCCGCTGATCTCCCATAATTTTCCTTTTAAAATGTGCGGCGTTTGGACCAACTGATAGCCGCGCTTAACATTCTGCCCGACGATATACTCTTCAATGATCCGACGGAGAATGGCTCCGGGCGGATGGTAAAAAACCAGCCCCGGGCCGGCGGTTTCCTGATAAAAATTAAAAAGGTCGAGCTGCGGCCCTAATTTCCGATGGTCTCGTTTTTTTGCCTCTTCGAGGATCTTTAAAAACTCCTTGAGATCTTTTTTATCAAAGAACGCTGTTCCATATACGCGCTGCAATTGCGCTTTGCGCTCATCGCCCCGCCAATAAGCACCGGCGACACTTAAAAGCTTGAAAGCCCTGATCTGTTTTGCGTTTTCTACGTGGGGGCCCTTGCATAAATCAAGCCATTCGTCGTCCGTATGATAAATGGATACTTCTTCGTCCGGAAGCCCTTCGATGAGCTCGATCTTATAGTCTTCGTTCATCTTCCTGAACATCGCGATCGCTGCATCTCTTGTCATATGAGACTGTTTAAAAGACGGGTCTCTTTTTATGATCTCTTGCATCTTCTTTTCTATCGTCGCAAGATCTTCGTCGGTGAAAGGGGCCTTCTTATCAAAGTCATAATAGAACCCGTTTTCGATGGCGGGTCCGATCGTCACTTTCACATCGGGCCATAGTTCTTTAACCGCCTGCGCCATGACATGCGAGCAACTGTGCCTTAATTTGTCTAAATCTGTTTTATAGTTCATGTGTTTTTAAATATGGTGGGCCCACGAGGACTCGCCCTCGCTTTCCTTAAACATTTCAGAAGAAGCGAGGACGTACTCGTTTCCCCCAAATCTTTAATGGAAAAACGAGTACGACCCTCTGCCCCTTATTTCTATGGTGGGGCCAACAAGATTTGAACTTGTGACTCCTTCCATGTCAAGGAAGTACTCTAACCAACTGAGCTATGGCCCCACTAAATTCTTTGCCATATGGGCAAGGTGGGAGTCGAACCCACACGGCCTTACGGCCATTGGATTTTAAGTCCAACGTGTATGCCATTCCACCACTTGCCCAATGAGTCTTCAATTTATGGAGTAAAACAACATAAATTGTTAGACGAATTGGGCCCGGCAAAGCTCCAACACGAAAGTTTTGGAGCGAAGACGGGCTCAATAATACTGTTTGGTCCTGCTCCGCGGCCATACTTTCGTGTGGCCGCTTCGCAGGATGATTTCATATAATAATTTATGTTCGCTTTGTTCCATAAATTGTACATTCAATCAAGGCGCGGATCGGGATCGAACCGATGAATAAAGGTTTTGCAGACCTCCGCCTTACCACTTGGCTACCGCGCCGTAATATCTATTTTATTGTCCGTAGAACAGTTTTAACAATAATAGTTTCATCGGCGATATGACCTTTGCCTGTCGTTCCACAGGCAAGATTCCCTCTGATCGGATCAATGAACTGCACGCCGTATTTTTTCAGTTTCCGGCAATTTTCCTGAACGATCTTATTTTGATACATCTGAGTGTTCATCGCCGGTGCAATCAATATGGGAGCCTTTGTCGCAAGAGCAATACAGGTCAATAAATCATCCGCGATCCCATTAGCAAGTTTGCCAATAATGTTCGCCGTTGCCGGCGCAATGATAAAAACATCCGCGTCCCGGGCTAACGTAATATGCGGCATCTCTTCGGGATCTTTTTTTTTATCAAACATCCCTTGGTATACCTTCTCGCCCGATAAGCTAGCTAAAGTCAAAGGGGTTATAAAGTGTCCGGCCTCTTTTGTCATGATCACCGAAACTTTCAACCCCTTTTCGACCAATCTTCTTATAATTTCTGCCGATTTATAGGCCGCGATGCTGCCCGTAACACCTAAAAGAACTCTTTTTTGTTTAACCACGTTTTTGCTCCGATTAATATAAAAACATTGTTCAGCCGATGCTTACTCGTCTTGGTCTTCCTCTTGGGGATTCTCTTGAACTTTCTCCTTGAGAGCCTTTCCGTCTGACACTTCCTTCAATTTTATTTTACCTTGAGCAATTTCTTCAAGAGCCATAGTCGTAAATTTCTCTGTCTTGATGTTTTCGGCTAAACATCGTCTGCCATCAGAAAGATCTAAAGCGCGGGTTGCCGCCATACTAACAAGCTTATAAATACTGTAGCCTGCTCTGGGTAATAATTCTTCAATAGGTACATCTGTCATTTTGACATATCCTTTCGGGTTGTTAAACTAAGTTTTATTTAAATAAAAAACCCCCATTTTATACAATAAAAGAATAGGGATATATATATCATATGCGACTTATATTGTCAAAAAGAATTATTAGGCCTCTTCTAGAAGAAGGAATCGATCCCATTTGCTCTAACTTTAGAATTTATTAGAACTTACGGCTGTCTTACAATCACCCAAAACGCTCTTTTCCTCACAAACTATTACCGGTCCATTTAGCAAGCTCTGCTCTAATGATCGCTTCTAACCGGCCATGCGCTGTTCTCAAATTATCGTTAATGATCACATGATCGTATTTCTTTATTTCCTTCAATTCTTCTTGAGCGGTTTGAAGCCTCATTCGCATAATATCCTTTTTTTCAGACCCTCTTCCTTTAAGGCGCGCCGCAAGAACCTTCAAAGAGGATGTCTTGATAAAAACAGCCACTGCCTTTGGAAATTTTCTTCGAACTATTCTGGCCCCTTTCACATCAATACATAGCAAAACGTTTTTCCCTGTCTTTAGACTGTCCTGAACACTCTTTTTAGGGGTCCCGTAATAATTGTCAAAGACCTTTTCTGTTTCCAGAAAATGCCCATTCCTTTTTTTATACTGAAACATCTTTTGGCTAACAAAAAAATAATCGTGCCCGTGCTTCTCTCCTGGACGCTTTGGCCTCGTCGTAACAGAGACGGCCTTGATGATTTCTTTTTTTTCCTTCCAGTTTGCCAGCAATTTCTTGTAGAGTGTCGTTTTGCCGGAACCCGAAGGCCCGGAAATAATGATGACTTTGCCTTGCTTCATAATGGATGGCTCAACGCTATTCAATATTCTGGGATTGTTCGCGAATTTTTTCAATCTTGCTCTTTAAAGAGATCACGGCATTAGACACAACCTTATCCTGCAGTTTTGATCCGATCGTATTGGTCTCTCTCTGCATTTCCTGGGCAATAAAATCGATTTTCTTACCCACCGACATTTTTCCTTTTAACAGAGGCTTGATCTCGTCAATATAATGAGTGAGCCGTGTAACTTCTTCGTTGACATCTGCGCCTCTTTGAAATGAGCGGAACTCTTCTTTGGTCAATTTTTTCTTTTTTTCATTTAAAATAGACCTTGCTTTCTTCTGTATCCTCTTTATTTGCAATGACATGCGCTTTAGCTTGTCCTTGACATCCAAGGCCAGGCTGCGGCCCTCACTCTTTCTCATATTGACAAGTCCGCCTAGCGCTTTAATAAACCCTTTCTCCAAAACCGGCCATAAGACTTCCGGCTTGATCACTGTTTCCTTGGCCTCGAGAACTCCCGGAAGCAGGACAAGATCAGAAAGAGACATCTCTCCTTTAACGCCAACTTCTTTTTTAAGAAGCGCGATATTCTTTAAATGTTTTCTGGCAATATCCTTATTGAGAACGACATCCTGCGCGTCTTTTTGTATGATTTTCATGAAAACCGTAACCCGCCCCCGCCGAATTTCCCGTTGGATGATTTGCCGTATTTTATTCTCGATAGAGCCAAAACCTACCGGCAGAAAATAGTTTACGTCTAAATATCTCTGGTTCACGCTTTTTATTTCTACAAGCGCTTTTATCTTT
>JAGLQN010000316.1 GCA_023136835.1 Candidatus Omnitrophota bacterium
TTAAAGAACTTGCGAAGTATTTAGGGATTACCGAAGGAACTCTCTATTCTTGGGTTTGCCAACGAAAAATACCCTATTTGAAGGTTGGAAGGCTTGTTAAATTCGATATGCGGAAGATAGAGAAATGGCTAGAAGAACGTTCTATCGAGGTGTATAATTGATAAAGTTTGTATAATATGAATATTAATAGGATGAAAAGACGGGCGTCTTTCAGGAAAATAAAAATTGGTTTTTAGATTACCGACTTCCCAATGGCAAGCGACGGAGAGAGAAGATAGGAACAAGCAAGAAACTCGCCTTAAACGTTCTCGCTAAACGCAAAGCCGAAATTGCCGAAGGTAAATTTCTTGATGTGCGGAAAAACAAGAAAATACGGTTTGAAGAATTCGCCGAGGAATATCTTAATCTGCACGCAAAACCTAACAAGAAAAGTTGGAAGGCGGATTACTATAATCTCAAAGGGCTTGAAAGGTTATTCAAAGGTAAATACCTCTACACAATCGCCGTTGAGGACATTGAGAAATTCAAATCAGAGCGCTCAAAAGAGGTTGCCCCTGCCACAGTCAACCGAGAACTTGCTACTCTCAAAACATTATTGAATAAAGCCGTTGCTTGGGACAAGGTTCACGAAAATGTCGCCAAATCCATTAAGTTTCTGAAAGAGCCAAAGGGGAGACTCCGATTCCTTGAAAGTGAGGAAATCGTGAAATTACTCTCTAACTGCAATAAACGGTTAAGACCTATTGTTGTGTTAGCCCTGAACACAGGAATGAGAAGAGGAGAGATTCTTGGTCTCAAATGGCGAGATATTGATATTAAACGTAATATAATTACGTTATTGGAGACCAAGAATGGAGAGAGGCGGGAAGTCCATATTAACGAGCAAGTCAAGACCTCTCTGATACGTGTCAGAAAGCACCCATATAGCCCTTATATATTCTGTAACAAAGACGGTAAACCATACCACGATATACGCAAATCCTTCTTTACAGCCCTGCGGAAAAGTGGTATAAATAGTTTTCATTTCCACGACTTACGACATACTTTTGCAAGTCATTTGGTGATGTCAGGAGTGGACATAAATACGGTTCGTGAACTTTTAGGGCACAAAGATATTAGAATGACGTTAAGATATAGCCACCTGTCTCCGAGCCACAAAAAGCGAGCGGTAGATATTTTGGGACGAAAGATTGAAAATATGAATTTATCGCATACTAAAAACAGGCAACAACTTTTTTATACCTTGGGAAAAACATTTTTTGTTCATAAAGGCTAATTGGGAAAGGGCAGTAACGATTTTATTCTTTTTCTTGCTTTCTTGGTTATTATATAGAAATTGCAAACGTTTCATTGAAATATATAACAAACTTTCTGACGACACGAAGGAATAGGGAAATTTTCAGAAAAATGGACACTTTTTGGACGCTTGAACAAAATTCCAAAATTGTCCAGAAAAATGAAATTTTGCAACCGCTTGAAAGCCAAGCGGTTAAGTAATCTCGGAGCGTAGCGCAGTTGGCTAGCGCACTTGTATGGGGTACAAGAGGTCGTGAGTTCAAGTCTCACCGCTCCGACCAAGATACGAGCACGAGCTCATAGAGTGAGTGCGAGTTTTGGTCGTACTCGAATTTCAACACATTTCAGACAAGTTCG
>JAGLQN010000317.1 GCA_023136835.1 Candidatus Omnitrophota bacterium
AACATTTATTAATGAGTCAACTGGTGCGCGCATCGAAATTCTCACAACCTCAATAACCATTTTATGTTGCCATTGTAAGAAAATACTGTTCTCGGAAGGAAACAAATATTAGGACAGTCTCGAAAAGAAATCGGCCAGGTCCAGAACAAGCTGTTGAGACTCCTTCCAGCCAAGACAAGGGTCCGTTATGGATTTGCCATATATTTGTTCGCTGGCACTTTGAGCCCCTTCAACCAGATAGCTTTCGATCATAAGCCCTTTAACCATATTTTTTAACTCACTAGATTTCTTCAGGCTTTCCATGACCGCCATGGCGATACGTGGCTGCTCGGCAAATTTCTTGTCCGAATTGGCATGATTGGTATCCACGATGATTGAAGGATTCTCAAACCCGCGCTTAAGATACATCTCCGCTAGTTTGATCATGTCTTCATAATGAAAGTTGGGGATGCTTTTACCCTCGTGATCCATAGCGCCTCTTAAGATGCAATGAGCCAGCGGGTTTCCAAGCGTCTTAACTTCCCAGTCATGGTAGATAAAGACATGCGGTTTCTGGGCCGCTTGAATGGAGTTGAGCATAACGGTCAGATCACCGCTTGTCGGATTTTTCATCCCGACAGGAATATCCAGACCGCTGACCGTCAATCGGTGCTGCTGATTCTCGACAGACCGCGCGCCGATAGCGACATAACTTAAGACATCCTCAAGATAAGGATAATTGCCGGGATAGAGCATCTCATCGGCTGCCGTCAGATGCGATTCGCGCAACAGGCGCAAGTGCATTTTGCGGATAGCCTTCAAACCGGCAACAATGTCCGGCTCTTCCGTCGGAACAGGCTGATGCGCCATTCCCTTATATCCCTCTCCGGTCGTCCTGGGCTTATTGGTATAGATCCTCGGCACAAGGACAATTTTCTCAGCAACTTTCTCCTGCAACTGCGCGAGCTTACCAACATACTCACAGACGGAATCTTCACTATCCGCGGAACACGGACCTATGATCAAAAGGAGCTTGTTATCGTCCCTCTTAAAAATACTTTGTATCGCTTGATCGCGCTCTGCCTTGACTTTCTTTAGGTCACCGCTCAACGGCATTTCAGCCAGAATTTCGGCTACAGTAGGAATTTTTTGTATATATTCAAAGCTCATAGTATCTTCATAACTCTTAATGTCGATTCTTGAAACGCTGCATTGTACACCGATTCTCACCGGTTCTCAAGTTAAAACTCAAAAGAGGCTAATTTACATTTGTAACGACAGTTTCGATCGCCTTCCCAAGACATATGAAGAATGTCACGGATGGGAACACACTTAAAAATCCGCCCATTCTTCGTTTTATGCATCCCAAAACGTGTCTTGTAAATTGCACAGTAATATTTGCCTTTGCTTGTTTCCAATAAACTATCCCGCAGCAAGCTACAAGGAATTCTTTCGATTAAATGTTCACAAGGGTCATCTTCAGGAATACCGCAGCATGACCCGCAGCATTGGCATAGCTTTTCCCATTTTTCAAGTCGCATTTCCTGCGATTGACGATATTTTCCTCTTCAGAATAGTCGGATTTTAAGCCCATATATTTCAACAATTTACAGCAGATTCGTGGTAAAAAATCCGGTTTTACACAAAAAAACTCTTCTCAGGAAACCTACCCTAAAGAAGAGAAAATAAGCCGATAAAGGAGGATGTCTCCCTCACCGCACTTCGGCAACTCAGCCACCAT
>JAGLQN010000318.1 GCA_023136835.1 Candidatus Omnitrophota bacterium
TCAGACAATTTAGGTCTGTAGTTTTGTGCCCCCAGGTTTCCCTGGGTTTACCTTTATCGGCTTACTGTAAGGATACCATATTTCTCAACGACTTTCAAGGGACTAAAGTCGTTTCCTATCAAGGGCTTACAAGATTTACAGAATCAAAGAAGCTCCTGATCAAACGTGGATTTTTGATCCCTGGAGACTTTTCCACTCCGCTTGAAACATCGATAGCAAAGGGTTTCGCTGCAGCTAAAGCCTCTTGAACATTCTGCGGATTTAGGCCTCCAGACAATATAACGGGTTTCTCGATCTTATGTTCTTTAAGAATATCCCAATTAAATACCTTGCCTGTTCCACCAGAAACTCCCTCTTCATAGGTATCAAACAAGTACGCGTCCACTTTATATTTCTTTATGACATCAACTGGGAAATAATCCCCAATACGAAATGCCTTGATAACCTTAAAATCCGTAAACCGTTTGCAATAGACGGCTTTTTCCTCTCCATGAAACTGGACCGTACGAATACGGGTAAATTTACAGATGTCCCGGACAGCCCGATCGGATTGATCAACAAACACGCCAACCGGTGTCACAAAAGGCGGCAAGGCTTCAATGATCTTCCTCACGCGGCTCGGAGAGACATACCTCGGACTTTTTTTAGAAAAAACAAATCCTAGCGCCCAAGCCCCATAATAAACCGCTTTTAGAGCATCCTCACTGTTCGTTATTCCACACACTTTAACTCTGACCATAGAGAACTCTCCTTATTTTCTTACCAATATCTTCTTCCCGCATAAACGTTTCCCCAATAAGCACGCCATGGGCTCCAATCTTTCTTAACGCCTTAACTTCTGAATGTTTTTTAAATCCACTTTCCCCGACAATAACTTTTCCTTTAGGGATCTTCGGAATGATACGCGCGCAGGTTTGCATATCGACAACAAAGGCATGCAGATCACGATTATTCACACCGATGATCTCTGCCCCGGCATCACAAGCCCTTTTAAGCTCATTTTCGTTATGAACCTCAACCAGGCAATCAAGGCCCAGAGAATGCGCTGTATCGATCAACTCCTTAAGCCTGAGATCATCTAATATACCCACAATCAATAAAACGGCATTCGCTCCATTGACAAGGGCTTCATAGATCTGGCCGTCATTAATAAAAAAGTCCTTAGCCAGGACCGGAATGTTAACAACCTCGCTGATTTGTTTTACAAATTTCGGCTTCCCAAGAAAATATTTATCCTCGGTCAGAACCGAAATAGCCGCCGCATTATTTTCCGCGTAGATCTTGGCGATCGCTACCGGGTCAAAGTTTTCGCGAATCAGACCTTTTGAAGGCGAAGCCTTTTTGACCTCAGCAATCAGCTTGATCTGTCCCGGCCCGGCGATCCTGTCCCGGAATAAATGCGGGCGCGCACATTCTTTAGCCTTCCATTTGAGTGAAAAATAAAAATCCTTTTTCTCTTTAATTAGGGCCTGCTTGTAATTCAAAATGTTTGTTAAAAAAGCTTCTGTCATTAAATTGCCCTTAAAATCTTTGTGTAAACTGTTTTAATTCGTTAAGTTTATCCAGTGCTTTAGCCGAATCGATCGTCGCCTTGGCCATATCCATCCCTTGCGAAATACTCGTAACTTTTTCTGCGACATAAAGCGCATAGGCGGCATTCAAGAGAACAATATCCATCTTTGGCCCGGCTTTACCGATCAATATCTCCTCACAGATACGGACATTTGTCTCTAGACCACCACCTTCTAGATCGTGCGGTTTCGCGATGCTTATTCCTAGCTCCTCCGGTGAGATGTCGTAGGAAATAACCTCATTCCCGTCATATTCACTGATAAATGTTTTGTCGGTTATCGTGATCTCGTCTAAACCATCACTGCCATGAACAACCATTGCGCGTTTTAACCCTAAATTTTTAAGCACGTGGGCCATCGGCTCAACGAGATCCCGGCTATAAACACCCAGAATCTGATGTGTCGCGCGAGCCGGATTTGTCAGCGGTCCCAAAATGTTAAAGATCGTCTCCACGCCAAGCTTTTTCCGGATTGGAGCCACATTTTTCATCGCTGGATGAAGCTTTTGGGCGAATAAAAAAGCAATTCCAACCTCATCAAGGCAAGCGCTTAAATGCGCTTGCTCAACATTTAAATTAACTCCGAGGGCCTCCAAAACATCCGCGCTTCCACATTTACTGGAAACCGAACGGTTCCCATGTTTTGCGACAGCAACACCAGCTCCCGCAACAACAAGTGCGGTTACCGTTGAAATATTGAAAGTGTTTTTCTTATCACCGCCGGTCCCGCATGTATCTAAGACATCTTCGTGCTTTGTTTCAATACCCACTACAAACTTGCGCATGATCTTGGCCGCTCCGGTAATTTCGTCTACCGTCGGCCCTTTTTCTCTAAGCGCCAGCAAGAAACCTGAAATATCCTCCTCAGGGGATTCACCCGACATGATCTCATGCATAATTTCTTCGATCTCATTTTGGGTTAAATTTTCCTTTTTTTGCAATTTCTGGATACATGTTTTCATAATAATCAATCACCCTATCCTGTCCCTACATGATGTTTCCTATGTTTTCATTGTTAAAAAATTCTTTAGAATTTTCTTTCCCTCTTTTGTCAATATTGATTCAGGATGGAATTGAACACCCCAAAGCGGAAAATCTTTGTGCCTAAGAGCCATGATCTCGCCATCGCTTGTGCGCGCAGTTATTTCGAAACACTTAGGCATGGTTTTCTTTTCAATCACTAATGAATGATAACGTGTCGCTTCAAACGGGTTTTCAATTGCTTTAAAGATATCTTTGCCGTTATGACGGATCATCGATGTTTTTCCATGCATTAATTTCTTAGCCCGTATGATTTTTCCGCCATACGCATACCCGATACATTGATGCCCTAAGCAAACCCCGAGGATCGGAATTATTCCGGCAAATTCACGAATAAGATCAACAGAAATCCCCGCGCTTTCGGGGCGACCGGGCCCGGGAGAAATAACGATTTGCTTAGGCCGCATGCGCTTGATCTGTGCCAGCGTTAATTCATCATTGCGGCACACCTTCAAATCGGCTCCGAGTTCTCCGAAATATTGAACAAGGTTATACGTAAACGAATCATAATTATCGATCATAAGGATCATTTGTTTTTTCTCTGCTTCTTTCTTCTCCGCATCTTTGCTTCTTCTCTATTTCCTCTCTTTACTCTTCTTCTCTATATACCTTCGCCCCCAGGATTGTCAGCTTTTCATCCAAAGATTCATAGCCGCGCTCTAAGTGATACATGCGATGGATCTCTGTCCTTCCTTTAGCCGCCAAGCCGGCAATGATCAAGGCCGCCGAAGCCCGCAGATCAGAAGCCATAACCGGAGCTCCATAAAGTTTTTTAATGCCCTGGACAATCGCATTAGATCCGTCGCGCCGGATATCCGCCCCCATCCGGTTTAATTCAGCAATATGCATAAACCGGTCGGGATAAACTTTATCGGTGATAACACTGACGCCTTGTGTGACCGCCATAAAAGCCATGAATTGCGCTTGCAGATCTGTCGGAAACCCGGGATAGGGATGCGTAGTAATTCCGATCGGCTTGATAGATTTTCTTGGCTTAACTTTTATAAGGCCTTCTTCATCGGTCACTTTAACGCCGGCCTGGTTGAGCTTATCGACAAGTACCATCAAATGTGAATAGCAACCATTGCGCAAAGAAATCGAACTTTTAGTCGCCGCGGCCATTAAAATATACGTGCCGGCCTCAATGCGGTCGGGTATAATTTTAAACGACGCTCCGCGAAGCTTTTTAACACCTGTCACCGTCAAACAATGACTACCTTTGCCCTTTATTTTTGCGCCCATCGCGACAAGAAAATGTGTAAGATTCTCTATCTCCGGTTCGCAAGCGGCTGATTCGATGATCGTCGTCCCCTTAGCGAGTGTTGCCGCCATTAAAATATTGGCAGTCGCTAAAACGGATGAGCCGAACATTCCCCCCAAATAAATATGATTCCCTCGAAGGTGCCGGGCGTGCGCCGTCACATAACCATTAGCAATCTCAATCCTTGCCCCCAACGCTTTGAGCCCCTTAAGATGCAGATCAACAGGACGGATACCAATAATACATCCGCCGGGTAATGACACTTTTGCTTTTTTTAATTTTGCAAGAAGAGGACCTAAAACACAGAACGACCCGCGCATCGTTGAAACCAACTTATAGTCGGCAACATGATTTAATTTACCTTTAGCTGAAATCGTAGCTTTGCTTCCCGCAACCTCAACGGTCTTTCCTAAAGATTCTAAAAGTGCTGTCATCGTTTTTGTGTCTCGCAATTGAGGCACATTACGCAAAACACAAGGCTCATCGGTCAACAGAGTCGCGGCCATAATCGGCAAAGCGGCATTTTTTGATCCGCTGATTGTTACCTCGCCTTTTAAGGGCATCTCACCTTCAATAATTAATTTTTCCATTGCGCATCCATCCGGGCTATAACGACCCGCTTGGTCCCCACATAATCTTTATAAAAATGGATAACCGCATATCGCGGATACCGGGCAAAAATAGATTCAATAGCGTCGTGCTGGCCGTCACCAATTTCCATGATAAGAAAGCCTTTAGGATCTAATATTTGCCAACCATATTCGATGATCGTCCGGTAAAATCGTAAACCATCCTCGCCGCCATCTAAGGCAATCCGTGGTTCCCTGCGGACATCTTCAGGCAATTCATGAATGAGTCCTGCTGGAATATAGGGCGGATTAGAAACAATAACATCGAACATTTTTCCTGAATGCGCGCTATCTTTGAGATACGCCAGCATATCCCGACACGAAAATTGAATTTTCTGCTCAACATAATTGGCGCTGGCATTTTCCTTCGCTAAGGCGAGCGCGTCATCACTGATATCTAAAGCTGTTATTGTTATGTTAACAATATTTTTTAAAAGAGCGATCGTAATATTTCCGGATCCAACGCCGAGATCCAACACGTTGAGTGTTTTTTCTTCCCGCATTGATTTAATCTTTTCAATAGCCAGATCAACTAAGATCTCCGTCTCGGGACGTGGAATAAGCGCACGTTGATCAACCGAAAGCGCTGTACCCATAAAATCACATTGACCTAAAATATATTGTAAGGGCTCACCCTCGGCCCGCCTGGCTTTCATCAGATCACACTTAAGTTTCTGGGAAGAAGTCAGATATCCTTTATTTAACGCGAGATCAACGCGCCGGCAATCAAGTATAGAGGTCAGCATTAAATCATTTTCAGTCATTGGCCTGCTCCTGCGCATCCGCGTGATTGAGGGCTTCAGCGATCTCATCGAGGCTTCCGTCCATCACATCCATCAGCCGATGCGTTGTAAATCCGATGCGATGGTCTGTTACGCGACGATCAGGATAATTGTAGGTGCGGATCTTCTCGCTACGGTCACCCGAACCGACTTTAAGTTTTCGGTCCTGGGATTCTTTATCAGACCGCTCGCTCTGGATCTTATCCATTAAACGCGCCCGTAAAACACGCATCGCTTTATGCTTGTTCTTCAATTGTGAACGCTCATCCTGACAAATAACGACAAGACCTGAAGGCAAGTGGGTAATGCGCACAGCCGAATCCGTCGTATTAACGCTTTGCCCTCCCGGGCCGGAAGAACGGAAAATATCGATCTTCAAGTCCTTGGGGTCAATATTGATATCCACTTCTTCGGGCTCAAATAAAATAGCTACGGTCGCAGCAGAAGTATGTATGCGCCCTGAAGCCTCTGTTTCGGGAACACGCTGAACACGATGAGCGCCGCTTTCCCATTTTAGATGCTTCTCCGCACCTTTGCCGCTTACGCTGAAAATAATTTCCTTAAAGCCGCCGGTTTCCGACGCATTACTGCTAATGGCCTCAGCCGTCCATCCTTTTTGATCAGCATATTTTGTATACATCCTATACAAATCTGCCGCAAACAAGCTTGCCTCTTGCCCGCCGGTACCAGCCCGAATCTCAATGATCAGGTCGCGGTCTCTTTCCTGCTTCTTTGGATTGGTCAGATCATTAAGGTGATCTGAGAGACCCATCTTCTTTTCCTTTAGATCTGCCAGCTCAACTTTTGCCAATGCTTCAAACTCCTCGTCATGCTTTTCCTTAAGAAGCATTTCGGTTTCCTGGATCTGTCCAACAATTTCTTTCAAGGATCGAAACGTTGTTACGACCAGCGTGATACCGGAATATTCTTTGGCCAATTTCGCGTATTGGCTTTGATCGGAGATCATTTGAGGATCAGCAAGAAGCTGCTCTAATTCAGCATACCGCTCTTCGATTTTTTCGTACTTCTCCAATGCCATATTTACGTATTCTTTTTGTAACGTTTCTTGAAGCGTTCAATACGTCCCGCCATATCCACGAATTTCTTGTCTCCCGTGAAAAATGGATGACATTTGGAGCAGATCTCCACACGGATATTCTTTTTTGTCGACCGTGTATGGATCACCTCCCCGCAGGCGCAGGTGATTGTCGTCTCTTCATACTCTGGGTGAATCTTTGGTTTCATCTTTACTAACTCCCGTCATTTTCATCATTTACCATTAAGGTGAAATGACGAGGCTCGTACCCTATCGCGTAATAAGGGTGGGTACGGCCTTTTACATTTTATTGAGATTATCTAAGAACTCAGCGTTTGTTTTGTACTTTCCAACTTTATCGATCAGCAATTCCATTGCTTCGGCTGAATTGAGATCGTGCACGGCTTTGCGCAAAAGCCAAATGCGCTGCAAGTCATCTTCCGGAATCAATTTCTCTTCATGGCGCGTATTGGACCGTTTGATGTCGATCGCCGGATAAATCCTTCTCTGGAACAAGTTGCGGTCCAACTGCAATTCCATATTACCCGTCCCCTTAAACTCCTCAAAAATAACTTCATCCATACGGCTTCCTGTTTCAATGAGCGATGTCGCGATAACCGTTAAACTGCCGCCCTCTTCAACAGCGCGCGCCGCGCCGAAAAACCTCTTCGGCTTGTGCAGCGCATTTGAGTCTACTCCACCGGAAAGGATTTTCCCGCTATGCGGAACAACCGTGTTATAGGCCCGCGCCAAACGCGTGATACTGTCTAAAAGAATAACAACATCACGTTTATGCTCAACAAGCCGTTTTGCTTTTTCAAGCACCATTTCAGCGATCTGAACGTGACGCTCGGCCGGCTCATCAAAAGTGGAGGAGATCACCTCTCCCTTGACACTTCGCTGCATGTCCGTGACTTCTTCGGGGCGCTCATCGATCAATAGAACCATCAGAATAACATCCGGCTGATTCTGCATGATGGAATTAGCGACCTTTTGCATGAGCACCGTCTTGCCGCTATACGGCGGCGCAACTATCAATGCCCTTTGCCCCTTTCCTAACGGAGTCAGTAAATCCATGATCCGCATGGAAATTTCTTTCGGCCCGGACTCTAAAATGATCCGGTCCTTCGGATACAACGGCGTTAAATTATCAAAAAAGATCTTTTCTTTGCAGTTTTCCGGATTCTCAAAATTCACCGCCTCCACTTTGAGAAGCGCAAAATATTTCTCTCCTTCTTTCGGAGGGCGGATGTGACCGCCAACGCTATCGCCGGTCTTCAGATCAAACCGGCGGATCTGTGAAGGGGAAACATAGATATCATCAGGACACGGCAGATAATTATAATTCACACTTCTTAAAAAGCCAAATCCTTCTGAGAGGATCTCCAGCGTCCCTTCACCAAACATCAAACCCTGCTTTTCGGCTTGAGCCTGAAGGATCTTGAAAATAAGATCCTGCTTGCGAATACCGCTTATGCCATTGACCCCCATTCCCTTGGCAAATTTCGACAGCTCGGACACCTTGCTATCCTTAAGCTTGGTAATATCCATATAATTTTCTTTGTCGGGCTTGACATCTTTTTTTACAGCAGCCTTTTCCCTGCTTTGCGCTGTCTTTTCCATTGCCTTGCCCCCTCCGGTTGCTTTACTTTCTTTTATCATAGTTTTTCCCATATCTGTTTCACCTGTTTTATAGTTTGTTTTAATGTTCCATCGTTATCTATGATCATATCCGCTAAACGGATTTTTTTTCGCAGGGGCATTTGCGCCTTTATGCGACGCTGTGCCTCTGACTTTGTTATTCTCAATAATTTTGTTGCCCGCGAGATCCTGTTTGTCCTGCTCGCTTTCACTACAATCGAGATATCAACATCCCGGTCCAACTTCGCCTCAAACAAAAGCGGCACATCCAAAACAATGACCGTTTTGGGCTTGCGGCTTTTGTATGCCTTGATCTTCGCAAGTAGTGATCCGCGCACTTCAGGATGAACAATCTTCTCAAGCTTGCGCAATTGTCTTGAATTGTGAAATACCTGTTTCGCGATTCTTTTCCGGTCAATCTTCCCCGCCGTTAAAACGTCTTTTCCAAAAGCTTTAACGATCCGCCCGAAACAAACACTGCCAGGGCGCATTAGCTGGTGGGCTATTGCATCCGCATCCAATACCTTTGCTCCCAGATCAGCAAACATCCCCGCAACCGTTGATTTTCCGGACCCTAAACTTCCCGTCAATCCGATCACGTGCGCCTTGGCAGTATCGGAAAACTTATTGCTTCTTGACATTATTATAAACTTCCTGATAAACGCGCGCGGACTTCTCCCAGGAAAAGTCGCGACGAAGCGCGTTGCCCCTTAAACGGTGGAACTCTTTATCATTGCTAAAAACCTTCACCGCCTTCTGCACGATCTTCAAGAATCCGGCATTCGAATAATCCGTAAAAACAAAACCATTACCGTCTTTGTTTAAAAGGCCAAATGGTTTGACAGTATCGGCCAAACCGCCTGTTTTAAAAACAACTGGTATCGTGCCATAATATAAACTGATCATCTGGCTTAACCCGCAAGGTTCGAATTGTGACGGCATCAAAAATAGATCGCTCCCCGCATAAATCTGATGGCCCAAGGGTTCGTTAAAATCAAAGCGAACCGCGATGTTCTCCGAATAAAGAGCCGCCGCTTGTTTCAATTTTTCCTGGTAGTGTCCATTACCCAGCCCCAGAAAAACCATCTGCACGTCCATCTTAACCAAGTCTTTGATCGTATCGATGACCAAATCAAGTCCTTTTTGATGGGATAATCGTCCGACAAAACCAAAAAGCGGAACATCATCACGCGCATCCAGATAAAGCTCTTTTTGCAGCTGCATTTTATTGGTGAGTTTTGCATCACTAAAGTCATCTGCAGAATATTTCGCCGCGATAAAACTATCTGTTCGCGGATTCCAGACATCGTGATCCAATCCATTAAGAATCCCGATAACTCCGTCATAACGCTCGCTAAGAACACCTTCAAGCCCGCAACCAAATTGTTTCGTTTGGATTTCCTGGGCATATTGCGGGCTGACCGTTGTCACTTTATCGCTATACGTAATGCCCGCTTTGAGCAAATTGACTTGATCATAAAACTCAAAACTCTGCGCGGCAAAGGAACTTTCCACGCCAAGCTTCGGGTATTGTTCTTTTGGAAATGCCCCTTGAAAAGCCAGATTGTGAATCGTCATGACGGTTTTTGTCTGAGCATAAAACGCGTCGTCCTTGTATTTTTCCTTCATGTAAACAGGAATTAAAGCCGTCTGCCAATCATGACAATGAACAATATCCGGCTGAAAATCTATTTGCTTCAATAACTGAAGAACTTGGTCGCAGTAAAATCCAAATCTCTCGATATTATCCGGATAATCTCCAGCCGCATCACCGTAGAGATCTTCTCGGTCAAAATATTGTTCATGCTCGATAAAGTAAACTTGAATGTTACGCCCAAGTTTTGTCCTCGATACGATTTCGGTAACTTGTTCCATCGCGCATCCGGCCTGACCAACGCAACGATAGCCGGGCAGGACAATGGCCACCTCAATGCCGATCTTCTTCAGCGCGATCGGCAGCGAGCCGCACACGTCGGCTAAACCGCCTGTTTTCGCAAAGGGAAAAACTTCTGATGCGCAAAAAACAACTTTCATCTTCTTTCTGGATGCTCCTTCATCCGCCTTCGCTGAATTGCTTTCGCGTTCAGCTTCGTCGGATTATTCCGCCAGAAAGGTTTCGGCGGATGAACCCGACGAAGTCAAACACGTTAAGTATTTGACGAAGACGGGTCATTAAACTAATGCTACAGCTTTAGCTGTAGAGCTTCATCTCTAACCAATTTTTCCCGACCTTCACACTTACTGTAACCGGCACGTTTAAGTCAACCGCATGCTCCATTTGGTAACGAATAAGATCGATCGTCTCTGCCTCGTCGCCTTTTGTCGTCTCAAAAACCAATTCATCATGGACCGTGCTGATCATCTTTGTGCTTAAGTTTCGCTTATCGATTTCCTTCTGTATATTGATCATCGCCAGCTTTATGAGATCGGCAGCAGACCCCTGAACGGGGGTGTTGATCGCCTGGCGCCGCGCAAACTGCTTCATGGCTCCGTTTTGACTATTGATCTCCGGAATGTACCTGCGGCGGTTTAATAATGTCAGTACGAACCCTTGTTTTTCACAATTTTTTATTTCACCATCCATGAATTTCTTAACAGCCGGATACCGCTTAAAATACCGGTCAATAAATTCTTGCGCCTCGTGCTGCGGCACCTTCAGATCATTGGCCAAACCAAAAGCGCTCATTCCATAAATGATCCCGAAATTGACGCGCTTGGCGGAATTACGCATTTTCGGCGTTACATCTTTCTCATCAACTTCAAAGATCAAGGAAGCCGTAAAATCATGGATATCCTCACCTTGCTTAAAAGCCTTGATCAAATTCTCATCTCCTGAGAGATGCGCAAGAATACGCAATTCAATCTGCGAATAATCCGCCGCGATCATGATCAGATCTTTCTTCGACGGAATGATCGCCTTGCGGATCTGCCTGCCTAATTCCGTACGGATAGGAATGTTTTGCAGGTTCGGCTGACTTGAACTCAAGCGCCCTGTTTCAGTCCCGGTTTGATTGAACTGCGCATGCAGCCGCCCTGTTTGCGCGTTGACCAATTTCGGCAAAGCGTCGATATAGGTCGATTTCAACTTCGCCAGCTGCCGGTATTCTAATATCAATGACGGGAACGCGTGATCCTCGGCAAGGATCGTTAACACGGATTCGTTCGTTGAAAACCCCGTCTTTGTCCTCTTGATCACCGGCAGCTTCAATTTCTCAAATAAAATATGGCTTAATTGCTTGGGTGAGTTGAGATTAAACTCTTCCCCAGCCATCGCATATAGCGTTGCTGTTAATTCCCCGATCTTTGTCGCGCAATCCTTTGATAATTTTTTTAAAAGCGCCAGGTCCAAATTGACGCCATTTTCTTCAATCGTGTAAAGAACACGCGCTAAAGGCATCTCGATATCGTCAAAAAGCGCCATAAGCGATTTGTCTTTAAGCTCCTTGACCAATAACGGATATAAACGCCCTATAACCCGCGCTTCATTAGCCGCTTTCGATTCCTCACCGATCGAGCTCTTCAGATAGCTCCAAGCCAAATTACTTAAATCGTAAAAGGCTTGGGACGGCCCCAGCAAGTATCCGGCCAGCATCACATCAAAGGCCTTTCCTTCAATATTGATATTCTGTTTCGCGAGCGATTTAAGCTTTTCCTTGATGTCATAGGTGACTTTTAAAATTCTTGCATTTTCAAAGACCGGCTTAAGTGACGCGATCGCGTCTTTACTGACCGCGTAAACATCATTTTTGCTGACCGCGATAAAAATCACCTGACCGCTAAACAATCCGCCATCCTCGTCACCGTCGACAGTAAAAGCAAATTCTTTCGCGTCTTGAATTTGCTTCACGAGGCTTTTCGCGTCTTTAGCGCCCTTTACAGCACAAACGGTAACATTACCACTAGCTTCTCTTGAATCGAATTCCTCGGCAAGTTTCCGGAATTCAAGGTCCCGGAACATCGCAAACAACCGGCCGTTATCCGGTGCTTGGACTTTGAGCTGCTCTAAACCATATTCAACAGGAACGGACGTCTCCAGAACAGCCAACTCTTTACTAAAAAGAGCTTCTTCCTGCTGTTCAATGATCAGTTTTCCCTTAGCCGTCGGGTTTTTGAGCTTTTCAAAATGTTCTAAGATATTCTCAAGATCCCCAAATTCATTGATTAACCGCGAGGCATTCACCTTGCCGATTCCCTTTACACCGGGAATATTATCCGACGCGTCTCCCGCTAGACCGATAAAATCGATCATATGTTTCGGATCAAAACCCAATTTGCTTTTGATTTCTTCCGAATTAAGAATAGCTTCACTTTTACTGCCGAAAAACTTTATATTTTTACCCGCAAGCTGATACATA
>JAGLQN010000319.1 GCA_023136835.1 Candidatus Omnitrophota bacterium
AATGTTTGATATATAGCAGATATCTTTAACGACCAAGCTGACAGGTTGACAGTGCGTCAGCCCTTGAAAACGTGCTCCACATAAGTTATGTTTTTTTGTCAATCATTCGGTTCGGGTTTTCTAAATAGCCCAAACGGATCTTCAACGAATTTTTCGATTTGTGTTTTATTTAAAGCCTGAGAAAAAACCAACATAGTTTCCAAATTTGAACCATGCCATATCCCATCTTTCAAAAAGTTTAACCCTGTGTTCCCATCTATTTTATTTTTAGAACCCCATCTAACGCTATTTGCACTGAGTTTGCCCTCAATATCAATACCCATAAGAAAAACAGGACCAATGTATTCAAATCCATTTTTCATCTCAATTGAACCAATAAGATTATTATCGATCCAAAATTGAATTTTATTTTCTTCCCATATTACAAATATTACCAATTGATATCCTATGGGTAGAATTGGTGAGTTAATAAAATATTGTTTTCCATTGCAATCGTAACTTCGCTGTGTTAATGAATTGTTATCATTAAGAATTATACTAATTCTGTTTTTTTCGATACTTCCAACATAATCTACTAACATCATGTTAGGAGATTTCCTTCCAGTAAGCCACACAAGCATTATTGAACCATTCTCAGGGGAAACAGATTGGTTTATTATCGTTTTCAGTCCTGCGCCTTCAAGTCCATGACTTAAAATATTTAATACTTCAGAGCAGACTCCAATTTGACCTTTTTTAAATATGGATGATTCTTTTTTATCAAAAGAACTTACGAGATAATCCAGTTTTTTTTCTAAAATATCAATTTTTGATGTTTCATTTTTTATTTCATTTAAAATGTTTTTATTCTCATCCATGTGGCAGATCAATTTATTAATAATGCTTTTTATTTCCGGCCCTTCCACAAGATTTTTTAATTTATCTTTCAGATCATCTAGTTGATCAATGACAAGAGCAGTCTGATTATCAATGAGCCATTGGGTGTAAGATTCAGCGTTTAAATTTTTATCATTAGATTTTCGAGTTTGAACAAAATCAATAAGGGTAAGTAGCAATGAGACTAATATCCCACATTGACCCGAATTTAAAACTTGGTTAAGCTCTTGCCAGATATTCATTCAATCACCTATTATAGCTATCGAGTTTGGTTGGATTATCATTACTTATTAGGAATTCGATATAACCAGTCATTATATATTCTGTCTATTCCCACAGATTTCATAATTGTTGAATAAAATTATCAAAAAAACGGTTTTTCTAACTGTATATTTCAACAGTTTGGATATTAAACAGAAAACCGGATAACTCCTTGAAGCCTATCTCGCCAGAAGTTTTGGAGTGTAAATACCTTGCCAGTAGTACAACCCAAGAATTCAATAATTTTCATGCAGATAGGGTTTGTATATCACAACTATTAAAGCGTTTCAATTTGTTACATGAATAGCAGTTATGTTTATGGCGGAATTAACGATGAAACTGTGCGGCGCGGCTTTTTGCGTCCGCACCAGTGATTTCTTCGGCGAATTTAGTCAATTTCAATGGACGGTTTTTATTTAATGTGATTCTTCTTGTTCACAGAAACACATTTGAATTTCACCCCAAGAAGACGCGCCCGTGTTCTCAGTTCAAAGTTAAGTTCCCGTTCGGTAACCAACACTGCCTGGACTCTCACCTTATTGGGAAGATGTTCCGCTTCTTTCACTTTTTTATATTTCACGCATTGATATATCCCGCGGCGGAAGTCCTCGTCATTGGAACGACAGGATTTAACCTCGACGGTTACGAAATAATCACCGTCTGCAAAAAGAACATCTACTGTGTCCCCCGATAGCAAGCAGGATTCAGGCACCCCTTTTCCAAACGATTTTCGAAGACCAATTTCCTGTGGGTGTGCCGCCACCCATTTCTTTAGTTCTTCATGTTCTTCACTTTCAGCGGGACCGCCATAACTTCTTCCGGTCCAGTGAAACCCGTCTACTTCACTTCCCTCTTGTTTGCGCAACTTAGATTTCGCCGTGGTGCCAAAGAGTTCTTTGTTTATTTTGTCCCAGTTCCGATAGCGCAGTATCTTTATATGCTCCCTATCTAGCAGCTCCCTTTTCTTCTTGGGCGACACCTTGCTCCATTTTCGATAGCTTTCGACGTTATATCTGTCAGCAAAGTAACCTCCTACTCCTTTACCGGGGAGGCCGGTGGGTCGTGTTATCATTGAGTTAATCAAAGGTGCCTTTGGGTCAACTTCCAATATCTTGTCCATCAAAGAACCGGCCACATATCCGATTTGGGTAGGAAAAATAGTATCTATATTGAGTTGATATTCTAATTCGTCCCGGATAGCACCATAGGTTACAAAAGGTTCGCCAGCCTTCAAACAATCCAAAAGCATTGCCATGGCAAATGGGGGGCCATCTTCGCAAAGCTGCTCAACCGTATAATTAGTCATTTTATTTATTACTCCTTCTATTCTTCCACCGATTTCCCGATCAGTCTAATCCCTTATGTATGTCGACCAACCTTTTGATATGCCGGGGTCTCTATATTGGCCTCTAAAAAATGACTACGGTGGCAATCTTCTCGTTCCCGTTGCAGCCGAACGTATTTCTCACCTACCGGTGTGAATCGTAGCGGAACACCGGCCTGGTGCAAAAAATCGTTAGGCCAAACACTTTAGGGCTTCCCCTTTCTTCCACAAGCAGGCTGCATCCATCGCCAACAGCCCTACTCTACGCCCCCTGAATGTTCTAATTCAATGGAGGTTATTGAATCAATTTCAGAGCTATCATAATCAATAATCTCCTCTAAAGCTTCAACATCGCCGAGCTTATCAACATCAATGTTCAGTGTCAGGATCGCACTTACAACGAGAGTAAAATGCTCCTCGACTTCATAGTAGTGCTTGTTGTGGTCACTAAGGCTCAGATTATTGGTTCTTTCATCATTTAGCCCGTATAAGTCCATCTTAAAGAGATAATAGTAGGTGAGTGCCTCTGTTCGGAAACTGAAAGGAATACCAAGAAGCCCCTCCCCGAAATATCGAATATCATCAAAATCGAATTCAAGATCTTCGGGTTCATAAACACCCTGTATGGTAGCCTCGTTGTTGTCATCAGGGATATAAGAATCCTTGACAATTTCGTCCTGCAAACATTTCTCGTATTGTGAATCTATAATTTGCCGTAAAAGGTTGCTATGGAGCGCTATATTGTCCTTAATCTCGGAGAAGTGGTCTCCGATCCTTTGTTCCTTCAGCAGTTCTTGACATAATTCACTGTCAACGAAATCTTCTAATGAGGAAAACGTCAATATCCTTAATTGGTCTTCCAAAGCCTTTCGAAGATTAGCATCCCCAGCAACCACCTGAACATTATTGTATTGCCTATGCAAATCGCGGATGCATTCGAATATAAACGCATCAGGTATATCCTTCCGAGCCTTCTTACTAGAAAAGGGAGGCCCTCCCCTGAAGTACGATTCAAAGACTCGTAATGCATGATCCGACTCGATCGCATGTTTTTTTGCTCCAACTCTATTCAGCCACTCTTGGAACTCTTCTTCAATATGCCGTAAGGTTTTGTCTTTTACACTTGGAATTCTCATAATGCATTGGTCTATCTCATTCTCCGGATCAACCAACATGGTTTTCCTTTGCAGATTCTTTGCTGCCTTGAGAAGACTATTAAACTCTGAAATGTAATCCTCATGTAACTGAGAAAAATTCTCGTGTTCGATAATGTGGGGGACATGCAATTGGATTAGACTGTTTTCCGCGAGTCTTTCAAATGCCTTGAAAGAAGCGCTTTGCCTGGAGGAGTGTCTCCTATATATGCTAGTATCAAGAACTACGTTCATCATAAAGATTATTGGCTCCAGGAACTAAAATGACTCAGACATCGCATTCAGGCTTCACACCGAGCTTAGTCACATTGAACTTTGGTCGCCTAACGGGGCGAGCTGAACTGTGCGTCTGCCTAAGAGCGGGCTTGCTTGCTTCTTAGGCTGCGTGACGGTTCCAGCGATTGTTGGGCGGCGCTCAACAGAATATTATACAGAATGCTACATATTGCAATTATAGTGGATTCTGTATATCACAATATCAGGCTTGCCTATACCAGCCGTAAATTCAATATTTCTTGCCAACTGCGCTACTCAAGAATCAGACGATTCTCATATAGATTGTATTTGCATATCACAATTTTTAAAGTGTTTCAATTTATTATGTGAATAGCAGCTATACGTAACTTCCGATAAAGTCATGCATCAGACGCTTCGGAAGCCACGCTTCGCGCGGTTTTCGAAGTCGCTTCTACATACATTTGTTGGGACTCTTTTATGATAAACCATAGTCCCCATGCGCCCCAAGCCGCGATCAAAAGACACACAACCCAATACGGCATTTCGCTGGAGACGTTCCATCCGGTGGCGTCACGAGCATCGACCAGTGTTGCAAGCGAGACAACTGGCCAATACACAGTGATTCCCAGCGCTGCCGCAAGTGCAATTCGGCCCCAATGTTTGCCGCGCAAGTGGCCAATCAAGCCAGCACAGAGAATGGGGATGTAAGTCAAGAGGTCACCCAGCGCGAATCCGTACCAAAACGCCGCCCCGACTTCAGTTATTTTTTCCGCTGGCTCCTGTGTGCCCATCGCCACACCCAGTTCGTAACTGAATGCGGAGATGCCCTGTGTATAGATCAGCCAGATCAGCAGAAGCCATCCGGGACCCTGCAACGCCCAGAAGGCAAGTCCATTTTGTCTCGTCGTGGTCATGTTAGTCGTCCCAACGATGCGAATAACCGGCAGTTTAAAGCAGAGCGACGAGGAACGAGGAGCGTCGCTTTAAACTGTCCGAGTTGATTTGCCT
>JAGLQN010000032.1 GCA_023136835.1 Candidatus Omnitrophota bacterium
TGGGCTACAAAAGCAGCGATCATGCCGGTTAAGACATCGCCACTGCCGGCCGTTGCCATGCCAGAGTTGCCAGTGGCATTAGTATAGACTTTTTTCTGCGGGGAAGCAACGACCGTCTTGTTCCCTTTGAGCAGAACAATGCAATGATATTTTCGCGCGAACGAACGCGCGGTGTCTTTTCTGTTTTCTTCAATAGCATTCTTTTTTTTCTTCGCCAATCGTGACATCTCGCCGGGATGCGGTGTAAGAATCTTAAGCGTTTTGGTCTTTGTTAAGCTGTCTAAAGATTGACACAAGGCATTAAGCGCGTCGGCATCGATAATTAAGGGGATCGGAGAAGTTTCGATAATTTTCAATATCAAACGTTGTGTGCTTAAATTGCGGGATAATCCCGAACCAATCGCGATGGCATCATAGGAAGGATAGGAATCCTTGATCTGTTTTAGAGCAGCGAAGGCTAATGTTTGCGCGCTTGTTTCTTTAAGCGGGAGGGTCATAACAGCGTTGGAGACTTTTTTCTGTGTTGCTGTGTTGAGGCTTTGAGGAACGCCTGAGGTGACAAGTCCGGCGCCGCAGCGGATTGCCGCTAAACTGGTGAGCGCGGCAGCGCCTAGCATCTGCCTCGACCCAGCCAGCACTAAGACATGTCCGAAGCGATTTTTATGGACGTTTGATTTACGACGTGATAATGGCGTTGGCAACGGCATAATTCTTGGTGTGTGAAATGGAAATTAAGATTGTACCTTTAAGATCCGTGTTTTTTAATTGGCAATGAGGCTTTCCGTTCTCGTCGTTGAGGATGGTCATATCCTTCCAGCTGAGGGTGCGGTTATCTCCGAAGGCTTTGTAGACAGCCTCTTTGGCGGCAAAACGGGCGGCATAATGTTGGGCCGGGAATTTCTTTTCTTTAGCATAGGAGATCTCCTCTTCATTAAAGATATGCGTCAAGAAATCTTCTCCCCACCGATCAAGCGCTTTCTGCAGGCGGTCAATTTCGACAATGTCAATTCCGGTTCCTAAGATCATGATTCATTTACTTTTTTATGATTCGGACCATTTCTTTTACCGCTGCCGCTAATCCGACGAAAACAGCATGGGATATAATGGAATGGCCTATGTTGAGCTCTTCGATCCCCGGGATACGGGCGATCGCCTTTGTATTGTGATATTTTAACCCGTGTCCGGCGTTTACGATCAATCCGAGATCTCGGGCGTAGCGTGTCATGTCTTTAATTTTCTTCAGTTCGCGGGCTTGGGCGGCCTTTGTTCGGACGAGGTCATAACGGCCGGTATGCAGTTCGATGACGGTTGCGCCGCTTTCCTTCGCTTTTTTAATCTGCTTTTTTATCGGATCGATAAAAAGGCTGACTGCGATTCCATTCTTTTGCAGAGTTTCAACGGCTTTTGTGATGCGGTTAAAATGGCGGATGACATCTAGGCCTCCCTCCGTTGTGATTTCCGCTCTTTTTTCCGGGACCAGAGTTGCTTCATCAGGTTTAATGGATACGGCGATCTTAACGATCTCACGGTTAATGGACATCTCGAGGTTCAAACGTGTTGCGACGGTTTTTCGCAGTCGGCGGATATCTGAATCGTTGATATGACGGCGGTCCGCTCGAAGATGGGCGACAATGCTGTCCGCCCCGGCTTGCTCACAGATCTTGGCAGCCTTGATAGGATCAGGGTCGAATTCCCGCCTGGCTTGGCGAAGGGTAGCTACGTGGTCAATATTAACACCGAGTTTTGGCATGGATTTAAGGAAATGGCTGATGTTTATTTGATCAATTCCCGGCTGACATAGAACCAGACAATAATGGCCAAGCCTAAGGAGATCAGTTTAAGTGTGAGGTTATGTGTAATGAAATTTTTCATGCGGTTTACTTAACTTTGTGAAACAACCGGTTCTTTACGGAACAGCTTCTTTTTTTGATTGTTTTCCTGGATCAGTAGGTCCTTCAAGATATTAACCAGGCGTTCGCGGTTAACAATAGGAATAAATCTTCCGTCGCAAGCGACTGAGATCTCGGCGGTCTCTTCGGAGACCATGATGACGACCGTATCGGTTTGTTCGGTGATCCCTAAGGCGGCCCTATGACGCGTGCCGATAATTTTACTAAAATTAGGATTGTCTGATAATGGAAAGAGACAGGAAACAGCGGCGATACGGTTACCGCGGGTGATGATTCCACCGTCATGTATAGGCGATTGGGGATTAAAGACGCTTTGGATCAATTCGACTGAAATCCGGGCATCCACAGCGATCCCGCTTTCAATATAAGCATTTAATTTCGTTTCTCTTTCAATGGCAATAAGACAACCGGTTTTTTGCCGTGCAAGTTTGTAGGAGACGGATGTGATATCTTCAATAATGGCTATGATCTCGGATTCCTCCAATCCGAAATTAAAAAGATGCTGTTGTCCCAGACGCGCCAAGCCGTGCCGTAATTCCTGCTGGAAGATGATGATGAGAGCGATAATAGAAATCGCGAAAAACTTTGTTAAAAGCCAATTGAGAGTATCGAGGCCAAGGATCTGGAAGAGTAAAAAGGCAACAAGCAAATAGATGATACCTCTAAATACTTGAAAGGCGCGTGTCCCCTCGAAAAAAACAAGGATCTGATAAAAAACAATCCAAAGAATTGCAATTTCGACTAGCGGTTTAACAACTTCCCAGAGGACAAAACTCATAATGACAATTCGTTATAATGTTCGTTAATAATGGCGTCCGTCATAGTGACAACTTCTTTAATGGCCTTCACGTCATGCACGCGGACAATATGGGCGCCTTTAAGGATACTAGCGCAAACGCTCGCGGCAGTTCCGATAAGACGATGACGAACGTCTTTGTTTAAAACTTTTCCGATAAAAGATTTACGGGAGGTGCCAACTAAAAGAGGGCGCCTCAGTCTTTTAAAATCGCCTAGGCGATTTAGGATCTCTAAATTATGCTCGACGGTCTTACCAAAACCTATACCCGGATCTATTATGATTCTATCTGATTTTATGCCGATTTCCAAGCATTTTTCGATAGATTTTTTCAAAGAGCTTACGATTTCGGCTGTTAAGTCGCGATAATGAATGTTTTTTTGCATCATTCTCGGTGTTCCCCTGATATGCATGAGAATGATTGCGGCATTATATTTTTTTATCATCTTCAAAAGATCTAAGTCCGGTTTGGTGCCCATGATGTTATTGACAATGCTCGCGCCGGCATCCAAAGCCGCCTTAGCGACGGGGGGCTTGTATGTATCGATCGATATAGGGATCTTGACTTTTTTTACTAAAGACGTGATGGCCGGAAGCACGCGGTTGATCTCTTCTTTTACTGATACGCGTTTTGCCCCCGGGCGTGTCGACTCCCCTCCTATGTCAATAATATCCGCTCCCTCCCGGATATGTTTCCGCGCGAGCGCAAGGGCGGTGCTGCGCGTTTCATCAGATTTGCGCAGACAGCCATCCTGGCTGAAAGAGTCCGGCGTTGTATTAACAATACCCATGACGCGGGTATGTTGCCCGAGGGATAAACGATAAGATGATGCGATAACTGTAAAATGTTTTCGTTTGGGAATGTTTGAGGATAAACGTCCCACAGTTTTAAGTTTCCTGAATATCAGTGTTTTTTTCCTGGGGCGCGGGGGTTTCTGTCTCATCTGCCTTTGTTGGATCTTGCGAAACGGTTGTTTCCTCAGATGGAGGTTCTTTGCTGGGGGTCATGCCCAGCAGTACGCGTGTCTCGTCAATATCGATGACTTCTTTTTCGACCAATGCTTGTGCTAACTGATCCATTTTGTCACGGTTTTCGGTCAATAATTTTTTCGCGCGGCTGTAACATTGGTTTACCAAGCTGCGCACTTCTTCATCGATCTTCTTTGCGGTCTCTTCGCTGTAGTCTTTTTGCTGCATGAGATCACGGCCCAAAAATCCCAACTGCTCATTTTTGCCGTAAGCCAGTGTTCCCATTTTTCCGCTCATGCCGTAAACGCAAACCATATTACGCGCGACTTGAGTAACCTTTTCCAAATCATTGGAAACACCTGTCGATGTATCGCCGACATAGATCTCCTCGCTGACCAATCCTCCCAAAAGAACTGTCATTTGTCCCAGCAATTCCTTTTTATTGAGGTAATGCTTATCTTCCGTCGGCGGTGTGAGCGTGTATCCGCCTGCCATGCCACGCGGGATAATTGAGACCTTTGTGAAGGTATCAACCTCGTCAATTAATAAAGATAACAGAGCGTGGCCCGATTCATGGTAAGCGGTCATCTCTTTTTCCTTCTTTGAGGTCGTCCGGCTTTTCTTTTCCGGACCCATTGTGACCCGTTCAACGGCAGAATAAAATTCAGCCATGCTAACGGCAGCTTTATCTCTACGGGCGGCCAACAAAGCGGCTTCATTACAAACATTGGCCAGGTCGGCGCCGGAAAAATAAACGGTTTGCTGGGCGATCCTCTTTAAATCAATATCACTGTCGAGTTTAATATTTTTTGAATGGACCTTTAGAATCCCTTCTCGTCCGCTGATATCAGGCAGGCCGACGACAATTTGCCGGTCAAAACGTCCCGGCCTTAAAAGGGCGGGATCAAGAGTGTCGGGGCGATTTGTTGCCGCGATAAGTATAAGCCCGGCTTGATTGGTGAATCCGTCCATTTCAACAAGCAGCGCGTTAAGCGTTTGTTCACGCTCATCATTTCCACCACCGATGCCGGCAAAACGCAATCGCCCGACCGCGTCGATCTCATCAATAAAGATAATGGCGCCCTTTCCGGAACCTAGAGCGGCCTTCCTTCCCTGCTCAAATAAATCCCGGACGCGGGAAGCTCCGACACCGACGAACATTTCCACAAAGTCAGATCCGCTCAGGGAGAAAAACGGGACTTCAGCTTCTCCGGCAACGGCTTTCGCTAAGAGTGTTTTTCCTGTGCCTGGCGGGCCGACTAACAAAACACCTTTCGGGATCTTGCCTCCCAGACGTTCAAATTTCTTTGGTTCCATCAGGAATTCAATGACCTCTTGAAGCTCTTCTTTGGCTTCATCGACACCGGCAACATCTTTAAACGTCACTTGCGCGTTGTTGCGGTCGCTTATTTTTGCGCGGGACTTCCCGAAAGACCAAACTTTGTTGCCCATTTGAGATCCCCGGTGAGAAAAGTACCAAATGATAAAGAGGATGAAAAGGATCGGTCCAAAGGAGAAAAAAATCTGGCCCCAGAGCAAGTCCGGCGGGTTAATAGAAAAGTCGTCGACGTTTGCCCGAATGAGTTCGATGAGAGAATCGTCATAATTCTGGGGGATAACCACTTTAAACTGTGTTCCGTTATCAAAGGTTCCCTCAAGTGTATTCTCAGTGCTTTCGATTAGCTTGACTTCTTTGATGTGGAGGTTTTCATCTTTCCCTTCAAGGATTCTGTAAAATGTGTTATAGGACAATTCTTCATATTTGCCCATTGTGGTCATGGAATCATTTTGACTCAGTAATATAAGAAAAATAAAACCCAAAATGATCCAGAACACCCAATTATTGTTGGGCTGTTTAGGCGCATTTTTAGGGGGCATTCTTTTTTGAGGACGCCGCATTCTTGGATGGTTAAAATTGTTTTTGCTCATATTTGGATTTGCCTTTATTCATTCATATATCTATTGCTATTA
>JAGLQN010000320.1 GCA_023136835.1 Candidatus Omnitrophota bacterium
TTCATCCACGGGCATGCCCGTGGTATTCTGCCCTTCGGCCTTTATCAAATAAAATGACACCCATCAATGCTTTCACAAGAACACCTATCCAAGCAAGTATCACAAATGTCATTGTCCAGCACATATTTTTTATCCGTACCAATCTTTTTCTATTTTCCAGCGTCATATTAGTCCTCAGTAAATATTGAACCCCTTATTAACATGGAACGAACAGTATTATACCAACCACTCCGAAAATAACAAGCGTGGATTTCCCGGCCTCAACCCGATAAGAAAAACCGCCAAACGATAAACAGGATACTGAAACCGCTTAAGAAGACGATTCCTACTCAGCTGGAAATCCGAAGCAATCTTGAAGGGCGCGCTTCTTCAGAAACATGGCTATCGATCACCGTATGATAATTAATGTAAGCAAAGACCGGAGCCGCCAGAAAAGACATGGTTGTCGCCACATCAATAAGTATTTTCATGCTGTTGAGGAAAAAACCGATGATCAATAGAGAACCTGCGGCAACCACCATCATCCACCCGAAATAAATCTTATCCGCGTGCTTCTTCGCTGACGGGAATATGATCACGGACGCCTCCCTAATGATCCGCGGGAACGCATCGAAACAAGAAATCGTCGTGCTGAACATCGTCACCGCTGAACCTGAGAAACTTTCCCCTATTCCATACATCACAAGCGCGCCAAGGCTTAAAAACAGTAACGCCATGAGATCGGTTCCCCAATATCCGAGATGAAAATCAAAAAGCGCCTCTTTCATGCTCGGCTGATAATGCACTTGCTTTCTGCGTTCAAAACACCAAAACGAATGCCATACGGAAACATCGATCGTCGACAGCATCCATCCCATCAGCGCCACCAAAAATGAAATGCCGCTTAAGTTCCAGAGAAAAGGTTTTTCAAATTGCGGCTGGGCTAAGCTTCCATGTTTAACCGCCACCGCAAACGCAATCATTGTCGATAGCGCAAGAACAAAGACCATCACTTTCATGGATTTATCCAAAAGCGGGTATCTTCCGATCAAAAGGATCAAAGCGCAAATAAAAAGAATGACCGCGCTTAAAATAACCGGCGAAACAGACCAATTGATCAAGTTCGCAATAAGCCCCGTAGCAACCATCGTCACCGCTGCTTGAATAGGAAACATTGTTAAAAGCGAGAGGATCAAAAATAAGGAGAACGCCCACTTACCGACGAGCCTGTACCCTTCAAGAAGATGCTCACCGGTAGCCGCGACATAACGGGAACTGTATTCAAAAAACGGAAATTTGAAGACATTGGCCAGAACAACGGCCCAGATGAGAGTAAAACCATAATCAGCCCCGGCCAGCGTGGATTGAACAACATGCGAAACACCGATCGAAGTTCCGGCAAAAACCAATCCGGGGCCAAGAGATTTCAAAAAACCTGCTACTCGCGAAGATTTCAGATCTCGATCCTTCCGGTCACAAATCCTTCAACTTGTATACGGAATCCTGGATAAAATCGACCGCGGCAAAAGGCTTGGATTCAACGACCTTTAAAACATCCGAACCAAAATACGGCAGGAATGGATCGAGTTCCATATCGCCTTCAAAGGGAGCCAGATGGTCCCGCTTGCCCTTTATGCCGTGTAAGTGCACGCCGATCAACCGGTCTTTATATGCTTCTAGGAAATCAATATGCGGCCTTATCCCTAGCCGGTCATTCATCTCGGCATGACCGGTATCATGCCAATAGCCCATTTCATCTTCATCATAGAGGCCCAGGAAATAACCGATCTCTTCGAAATTCGGTATCTCGATTGGGTAATAACGCGTTTCTAAACCGATCTTTATATCTCTTTTTTGGCAATAAACCACAACCTCATTGAGGCTTTGTTCAAGAGCCGCTATGTATGGTCTTTTTTTCTCCGCGCGTAATTTCAGAATACGGTCTCTTTCTTTACAAAAAGCATTAGTATCTTTTTGCCCGCTGGAATATAAATGAAACAGCCACGGAGACCTTTCATCTTCAAAATCTAATGTTCCGGCATGAATAACGACAACACCGGCCCCAAGCTGCTCGGCTGTATCAACCGCGATATTGGTCCACTTCACGGCCTGCTGGCGTTCATTCTCATCTACCGACGAAAGGCGATAATAATTGGATAAATGCCTCTCTGACGGCCCGTCATTGGGAACCGGACAGAAATTGTGGATGCTGGAAACTTTCATCTGCATATCCCTCAAAAGGAGCGTTAACTCTTTGAGCTTTTCATCCGTGATCTTATAGCTCAATTCAACGGCGTCAAAACCCATGCGCTTGACCCAGCGCAGCCAGTTCTCCATATCCACATTGTCATCCATCCACGACGTTGATATCGCTAACATAAATGCCTTTCTCTAAAATAACAGGCTATCCCTGGTCGTCAAACCCGTCAACGACTTTTTTCACTTCCAGTTCGGCTACTTCGATTTTATTCTTGCATGTCTTGATCAAAGAAACAGCTTCCTTGACCTTTGCCGAGAGCTCATCGACATCGATATCCTCGCTTTCGATCCTTTCAATGATCTCCTCGAGCTTTTTGATCGATTTGCTATATTTTACTTCAGTCATAATTCCCTCTCATAATAAAAGTATTGTCGAAAGCCATTAAACTTAATCCCAAATTACAAGCACCAAATAACAAACAAATATCAAATCTCAATGACCAAAGGTCCCAATTTCTGTTTTATTCATTAGAATTTTGGTAATTGTGATTTAGTTGTCATTTGGTATTTGAAATTTCATTTTTTTAATGCGTCCGACTTCGCTTATAATCAGCCCGTCTGCAATCTCCGTGACCAGCTCCTCTTTTAAATGAACAGAAGAAATATTTTTTACGGCCTTTCCATCCTTGGTTCTGGTAATGCTAAAACCGCGTTTTATTGTATTGCTGGGATGGAAATTGTCAATCATCCGCTGATAACTACTTAACTTTACGCAATTATTACTGAGACACGCGCGCGTTACCCTTTTGACAGCGTTCTGTATATCCGCTAAGGATCTTGAATAATTCTTTAATAGTAAAACGGACCTTTGTCTTATAATCTCCTGCAGGCGGATAATCTTCTGGCCATGCCCTTTTAGATAACTTCTTGTATTGTCCTGCAGGTCAATCGCATAATTTTTAAGCCTTTGCTTCTCCTCTTCAATTTTTTCCTGAGCCCCTTCCGTCACTTGCTCCATTTTTTCTTCCAGTTCGTCCAAGAAAACCTGAACGCGGTTCACTAAAAACTGCGCGATAGCCGTTGGAGTTTTGGCATACGTATGCGCCGCCATATCCGTAATAGAGATGTTGATCTCATGCCCGATCCCGCTAAGAACCGGAAGCGGGCAGCCGGCGATTCTTTCGGCGATCTTTTGACTGTCGAAATAACTTAAGTCAGCAATGGATCCTCCTCCCCGGGTAATAATAATAACATCTAATCCTTCGATCTTACTTAATTCGTCTAATGCCTTGCAAACATCACCTTCCGTCTTACTCCCCTGCATGAGCGCATTGCGTAAATAAAGCTGAAAAGCAAACCCGCCGCGCTGTAGTTCAGAACAAAAATCATTATAGGCCGCCGAATCATCCGCCGTAATAAGGCCCGCGCGTAGGGGAACTAAAGGCAGCTCGCGTTGTTTGTTTTTATCCAGAATCCCTTTCTTTTTTAAAAGGGTGATCAGTTTTTGCTTTTCCTGGGCGAGCTTTCCTAAAGTATAGATTGGGTCGATACTTTCCACAATAAGCCGGATGGCCCCATGAGGCGGGTAAAAATCGATACTGCAGGCAAACTTTACCTCGATATCATCTTTGAGCGCAAAAGCATTTTCGCTTCGCCTGAGAATATCCTGGACATGCGCCTTCCTTCCGGCAAAAAGGACTAGTCCGATCTTTGCGATGATATTTTTGGAATCTGGATCTTTCTCGACAAGTTCGAAAAAGATATGATTTTTGCTGCGGTTGCGGTTAAACCCTTGTATCTCTCCGCAAATCCAAAGAGGCTGCGGAAACCCTGCGTGGATCACATCCTGGATCAGTTGATTTAGTTCCGATACTCGTAAGAATTCCTTGGCCATTTTACAAATGATAGAAAAAATTAATGAAATAAGAACGCAATTATCTAAATTAAACAGACTGTAGAGTTGAGTTTAAAGCGCTTAAGCGAATTCGAAATCAAGCCCGAAGGGCTGTTTCGCTGAGCACAAGCAGTTTAAACTCAACTTCCATGATCATTGACGCCTCAACATTTATATCTCAAACAAAGTATGGGAAGCACTTCCCATACCTTGTCTGCTCGTTAAATCACACATATAAAAATAGATTTCCACGGGTTCACACCCGTGGCACTACTAGTCTTGTCTAAAATTCAAGCTTCGCTTGTCCTGAATCTTCCCGCCCTTGATGCTCAATGTAACGCTTTATTATTTTCTCATTTATTCCTATTGTAGAAAAGAAATACCCTACTGACCATATTCCCCCACCATCCCAATACACTTTACTCAAGAATTTGTACTTTCTTTTTAACGCTCTACTTGTATTTTTTTTAATCGTTTCAACTACATATGCGCCCGAATACCTTGGAGGAAACTCCATTCATACATGCACATGCTCCGAACCGAATCCTATCGCAATAAATTCCCAATCGGGATGATGTTTTCTTACCTCTAATATTTTTATTTTTTAATATCCTTGTATCCCTTTCACTAAAATTTTTCGCGCGAACCTCGATGTCCAAACAATATGATACTGCGCTCGATATGCGGCATGGGCTGTCTTTTTTACTTTCATGCAACCATTCTATCACACGCAACCACGATTCAGAAAATTGCTCTCATCCCCGCCTTCACAGGCGGGGAATTCCCGCTGGGATTAAAGATTTATCCTGATAACAACGATCGGTACCTTTGATAGTCTCCATCCGAAAAACAGCAAAAAATAACTTTTTCAATTTCGGGCATCCGCTTCAGCCCCTCTTTAACAGTGCTTAAAGCGATCGACAACGCCTGTTCTTTCGGGTACCCATAGATCCCGGTGCTAATACATGGAAAAGCAATCGATTTGATCTCATGCTCACAGGCAATCTCTAAACACCGGCGGTAACAACTTTCCAATTTCTGGGATTCGTTACTCTTGCCCCCTCGCCACATGGGACCCACGGCATGAATCACATATTTTGCCGGCAGACCATATCCTTTCGTTATCTTGGCATCGCCGATCTCACATCCCCCTAATGTCCGGCATTCCTCTAACAGTTGCGGCCCCGCGGCCCTGTGGATCGCCCCGTCGACACCACCGCCACCTAAAAGCGACGTGTTTGCCGCATTGACAATTGCGTCCACCGTAAGAGTTGTGATATCTTCCTTTAGAGCTTCTATCCTCCCGGGCATTGTTAGTTTCCCTTAATCAAAGATAACAGTCTTATTGCCGTAACTTAATATTTTTTTCTGCAGGGCCAGGCGAACGGCGCGGCTTAAAACCATTTTTTCCAGATCCTCGCCCTTGCGCACAAGGTCATCAAGCGAGTCGCGGTGGCTGAAGCGCACGGTATCCTGCTCAATGATAGGGCCATCATCCAACTTTTCGGTCACATAATGACTCGTCGCCCCGATGATCTTCACTCCCTTTTCATAGGCCTGAAGATAAGGATTCCCTCCGGCGAAAGCCGGCAGAAAAGAATGGTGAATATTGATAACACGGTTACGGAATGTACTAACAAAGTTTTCCGTAAAAATTTGATGATAACGCGCCAGAACGATCAGGTCGATGCCTTCTTCATTGAGGGCCTTGATCTCTTTTTCCTCCTGCTCGCGTTTATTATCTTCAGTAACCGGTATTTCAAGGAACTTGATGCCGAAATCATCCGCAATCGCTTTTGCGTCCGGATGATTACTGATGATCATCGGAATCTCACAGGCAAGCTGGCCGGCATGTTGACGGTAAAGCAGGTCTTGCAGGCAATGAAGCTGCCTGGAGACAAAAATCCCTAAGCGAAGACGCTGATCACTGAAGCTTAAGTCCCAGATCATCTGGAACTTATTGGCAATGGCCTTAAAATGCTCGCCGATGTCCTCTTTGCCGATATCAAAGCCGTCAAGCGACCATTCAACGCGCATGAAAAACGTATTGCTCTGCTCGTCGATATGCTGGTCGGCATGGACAATGTTCCCGTTATTTTCATAGATAAAATTTGTCATGGATGCCGTGATCCCCTTTTGATCAGGACATGATACAAGCAAAATGGCATGGCACATAGAACATCCCCTTGTTATTAGCTAAGCTAAAAATTAATGATGCATTGATTGTTAAATTCCAAATCCCAATACATAAATACCAAACAAATAACAATACCAAAAATCTAAATTCTAAACACCAGTTTTCCAGCATATTTTGGTTTTGTAATTTGGAATTTGTCTATTGTTTGGAATTTGGGATTTGTTTATTGGGATTTTACTACTATGCTCCTTTAAATAATCGATTCAATTTTCACTAGATTTATGCGATGACATGAAGCGCACGACACTGTTATCCAAAAGAATATGTCTTCGCAGAATGGGCTTCTTCAAAATAAGCCCGTCAAAACTCACGCACCGGCTTAAAGCCACATAAGCCTGTCCGTGAGCGAACGTGCCCGTACCGACATCAACAATGGCTTTATCAAATGTTTTGCCCTGGCTTTTGTGGATCGTTACCGCCCATGCCAGCTTCAAAGGGTGCTGTTTAAAAGAGCCTACCGATTCGGATTCGAGTGCTTGTGTCTCTTCATTAAAAAAGAAACGGAAACATTCCCACTCGAACGGCGTGACATCGACTATCCCCCCTTCGGAGAGCTCTATGGTAACGACCTTTCCATCATCGATGATCTCAGAGATCTTCCCGATACTGCCGTTGATCCAGCGCCCGCCGGAATCATTATTCAAAAGCATGACCTGGGCCCCGGCCTTTAATTCAAGCACTTGATGCGTCGGAAGATTTCTTGACCCGAACTTACCGGCTAATGTTCCTTCATAAAAATAGGATCGTTCTTCCAGTTCATTCAATTTTTCCTGATTGATCTTATCGGCCATAGCATTAGTCGTTGTCAGGTACACATAAAAATCATCTTTTTCCGGTTTAAAATGAGGGATATAGCGCGCATTTAATGTTTTTAAATGTTCCTGCGTTGCGCTCCGATTGCGGATCATTCCCAAAAGCTTGATAAATTCTTCTTCTTTTTGACGGTAGATCTTCTTTAACTCTACAAATTCCACACGCCTCGGATGCTGATCCGTGCCATTAATTTCCCTGTAAACTTTCGAATCGAAAAAATAAGGGCTCGCATAGACATCTTTAAAAATACCGCGCTCTGCCTGTGTGACGACCGGCGAAAGCTGGTAAAGGTCACCGATAAAAACCATTTGGATTCCGCCGAATACACACATCCGGTCGCGGCCATGCATCCTTAAGAAGATATCGACACAATCGAGCAGGTCGGCGCGCACCATCGAGATCTCATCGATAATAATCGTATCAATCTTCCTGTAAAGCGCCTTTTGCGTCTTGCGAATTCTGATCGCGCGAACCCCTTCGGGAGTAATGTCGGGTTTGAACCGGAAGAAAGAATGGATCGTCTGGCCCTTAATATTAACCGCCGCAACGCCGGTCGGGGCAAGAACAGCAACATTCTTGGTAGTGTGATCGCGGAAATACTGCAAGAGCGTGGATTTGCCCGTACCGGCTTTTCCCGTAATAAAGATATTCGTGCTGCCGTTCTCAAGCAGGTCATACGCTTTCGCGAATTGGTCGTTAAATTCAATATCTTTTTGGAAAGTGGTTTCCATATGTTTTAATTATTCTTTTTTTCAACCGGCTGAAACTTTAATGCGGTGGAATTGATACAATAGCGTTTATTTGTCGGGGGCGGCCCGTCATCAAAGACATGGCCTAAGTGCGCGGCGCAACAGGGACAATGCGCTTCAGTGCGGCGCATAAACAATGAACAATCCGCTTTGGTTCCAATATTTTCTTCTGCAACAGGTTTCCAGAAATCCGGCCAGCCCGTCTTCGAATCATATTTTGCCTCCGAAGTGAAAAGGTCCGTACCACAGACAACACACTTATAAGCGCCCTCGGCTTTGTTGTTAAGCAGCTCACCCGTAAAGGACTTCTCCGTTGCGTGTTTCTGTGTAACATTGAACTGTTCCGCCGTAAGGGTTTTGCGCCACTCATCCTCATCTTTAACAATTTTTTCCACTTCCTCAAACGTTCCTTTATTAACATTGAAGACCTTGATCATATCCCTCTCCATATCGTTAGCGACACTTTTAGCTTGGACGCCCATAAACGTTAAACCGACTATTCCGATAATAAGGACTAAAAATTTTTTCATGGAGCCCCACGGCTAAAGCCGTGATACCTTTTAAATGACCCGTCTTCGCTCCAAAACTTTCGTGTTAGAGCTTCACCGGGTTCATCCGCAGAAAACCTTCTAGCGGAATCCGTCGAAGCCGTGTTATTTATTCTCTCGCCTTCCTCCACGGGCAAGCCTGTAGTTTCCGGCGAAGGCGGATGACTTGCACGCAAAGCTTTGTTTCATTCGGACTGCGATTTAAATATCCCTTCCATAAGCGTTTTGTAACTCCCGAAGACCGATTCTAAGACAATGCTCCAATCAACATCATAGACAGCATCATGATGGATCGATTCATCCACGGACACCTCGTTAACAGACAGCAACCTCACACCCACTTCATAAACACGTTTGCTCTCCATTTCCTCTAATATGCGATCCTCGTATGACGGCGGAACAGGCTTACACCATTCGACCCGGCCGATCATATGAATAGGATCCTTAGCTCCCGGAAGATAAACCTCCAAATGCAACAGCTCTGCTTGTTTTAATTTCTTTGACGAAACAAAGCATAAACCTCCAACGCTGATATTGCGACTGATAGCCAAATATTTATCCGATGTAACCTTTTTGTCTTCTTGATCAATAATCTCGAATTTGACTTTTGTCTCAAGATCATAAATGAAATCAAAGTGGATTTCCGCATCCATATTGTAACGTTTAAATTTCCGCCTTTCCTTACTATGTTCGGTCATAACGTCCTCAAGAAAATAATTATTTAAAAATTTCGGATCACAATCCTAACAAACGGACAGCATTTTTATAAAGGATCAAGCCCAGGTCTTTCTTATCTTTAACCAATAATTGCAATTTCTTCAGTTCAACGCCGGGATGAGAATACGGATAGTCCGAACCAAAAAGGATTTTCTCGGCGCCCGCGTTAGCATACGTATGACGCGTCCGATTATAAGAAAGCGTCGATGTGTCAATATAGACATTCGGATGCTTTATAGCCACTTCATTGCATTGACGATAGCGGTCCTTCCCGCCATGGGCCATAATGAAATTAATCTTAGGATATCGTGCCATAACAGGTTCCCATATCCTAGGCTGGGAATGCTCGTCATGGGCTGTGTGAATGATAACAGGAAAGTCACTGCGATCAGCGATCAAGTCCAAGATACATTTTGCGTCTCTCGGGTTAAGGCCATAGGACATTTTCATCTTAAGGCCTTTGACGCCGAGTTTTAAGCAGCGCTTGAATTCTTGAACCGCTATGTGCCCCGCGGATGGGATAATACGGGCAAACGCGATGACCTTATCCGGATATTGATCACGCGCTGCAATAACCTTCGTATTCTGCGCTTTATACGTTGGCTCATACCCCTTTTCATCGACCGCAAACAGCGCGACTTTGCTGATCTTATAGGTTGCCATATTTTCAATAATATCTTCAAGTTTGCTATGACCGCCGTCCTGGCTTAAGCCTACGTGATTGTGTATATCGATGATCATTACATCTCTCTTTCTCTATACAATATCATAATTAATAACAGGGACCAGTCCTCCACCGGCGCTGACGTTGATCACGCTTTGGTCCGATAATCTGGCCACGCTGCCGGCATAACGATGGGCAAAAACAAAAGGATTAATATTATATTTCTTTTTCGCCATCTTAATACCATTGCCGTTTATCACAGGAACGGTCATCTCCGATATATCCACATAGCGCTGGACAACCCAATCTTCTTTGTTGCTTAAAATAGACCCCACCAAATTTGTCCATGTCGCTTCATCCGTCTCGCGACCGATTGAAACATTTTTCCCTCCATAGCTGTCGCCCGGTTTTAGGACCAACTGGTCTTTGTGCGAAATAATATGTTTTTTCAAAAAGACCTGGTTACCTTCATAATAGGTCTGCATATCGATCACCCGCCTCGTCCAGGGGATATGTTTTTTTATGATCAGGTTCTCTTCTTCCGTAAAAAGGCCCCTGAAATTCTTTTGATTCGTCATGATCGCCAGCGTTGATTTATTGGAAGCCAGGCGCGAACGCAGCGGATTAACAATGCATACTTTCCCCTCCCGACTGGCCCTGATAAAATCTTTCGTTTCATCGCGCTTGGCCATTAATTCTTTAAAAATAACTCTCCGGTAAACCAGGTCAATAGGAAAGTCCTTATGTTCCAGACGTCTGTCGACAAGCTTCAACTGCCGGGGATCAGCAATAATGGTTTCATACCCTTTTTTCTTAAAAAGCGCCTGCAGGATCTGAAATTCATTTGTCGTCCTGACCCCTTCCCAATCGACAATCGCGATATTCGGCTTTTCTTTTTTTCCGCCGAACTCCTTGTAAGCCTCCAGGATCGCGGCAAGAAGATAACCCGAGCGTTTTTGAGGATGGAATTTATACCGGCTGGCTAATTCCTTAAAGATAGCCGTTTCCATAAGGATTTCCTCGGTTGTATCGCATAATCCGCAGCCGGCCGGTGAATCACAATTAAACTCAACAAACCGCAGGCTCCCATTGACCAGGAACGAATCGGGCCGTGAGATCATGACATTCTTTGTATATCCATGATCAACGGCAATGACCTCTTCATCTTCTTTATCGATATAAAAGAATTCATTTAGTTCCGGATGGGAAAAATAAAGCCGTGTCACTTTATCAAGAATGCTCATAAGGTGACCGGTTATTTCAGATATAGATTTTCTTTCTTCCTGCGATATAAAAACGGGCTTTAAAAAGGTGGGCAGAATTTCCGTGCCGAACTTGCAATTACGGCGGTCCATTTCTTGTGATAAAAATGCGATCGCTTCCCTTGCCTCGTCAGGATGCGATAAAACAATCTCATCATAATATTGATTGATCGTTGTCATTCGTTTTCGCTTTTGATTTGATCATGTCCTCCGGCCTGACAAGCTTATCAAAATCCTCAGCGCTCAAAAAACCTAACGCAACCGCGGCTTCCTTGAGCGTCATGTGCTCATCATAAGCTTTCTTGGCAACTTGCGCCGCACGGTCATAACCGATATGCGGATTTAGTGCTGTTACCAGCATAAGGGAATCCTTTAGATTCTTCTCGATATTGTTCCCGTTGGGCTTAATACCCGCAACACAATGGTCCGTAAAACTGTTGCAGGCATCTGCCATGAGCCGAATCGACTGGAGAAGATTATAAATCAAGACCGGCTTGTAAACATTGAGTTCAAAATGACCGCTTGCGCCGGCAAGATTAATGGTCGTATCATTACCCATCACCTGGGCGCAAACCATGGTCACCGCCTCACACTGGGTCGGATTGACTTTCCCCGGCATAATCGAACTCCCGGGCTCATTGGCGGGCAATGTGATCTCGCCGATGCCGCAGCGGGGACCGGAAGCAAGCCAGCGGATATCGTTAGCAATTTTCATCAGCGAAACAGCAAGTGTCTTTAAAGCGCCGCTGAATTCAACGACCGCATCATGCGCTGCTAAGGCCTCAAATTTATTTTCCGCCGTCACAAAAGGTTTCCCCGTAATTTGCGCAATGTGTTCGGCGACATTCTTTGCAAATTTCGGATGCGCGTTCAATCCTGTTCCGACAGCTGTTCCGCCTAAAGCCAATTCATAGAGCCTCGGCAAAGCCCCTTCAACCCTTTTTAAACCGTTGGTAAGCTGCTGTGCGTATCCGGAGAATTCATTGCCCAAAGTCAGCGGCGTCGCATCCATCAGGTGCGTGCGGCCGATCTTGATAATGTCTTTAAATGCCTTGGATTTTTTATCCAGAGCATTGCGTAATTTTAAAAGAGCCGGGATCAATATCCCATGGATCTCTTCAACGGCGGCAACATGCATAGCCGTCGGGAAAACATCATTGGATGACTGGCACTTGTTAACATCATCATTGGGATGGATAGGATCTTTACTGCCCATTTTTCCCCCGGCTAATTCAATGGCACGGTTTGAGATCACTTCATTGGCATTCATGTTCGTCTGAGTGCCGCTTCCGGTCTGCCAAACAACAAGAGGGAAATGATCGTTCAACCTTCCCTCAAAGACCTCATCAGCAGCTTTAACGATCAAGTCTCTTTTCTCTCTTGAGAGGACCTTTAATTCATAATTGACTTCGGCAGCCGCCTTTTTAATGATCCCCAGAGCACGGATCATCTCGGGAGGAAAAAGTTCACTGCCGATCTTAAAATTTGCCAAAGCCCGGGCCGTCTGTGCCCCGTAATACCTATCTTCAGGGACTTTTATCTTGCCCATGCTATCTGTTTCGCTCCGATAGTTCATTTTATCCCTTAACTTTCTCCTTTAAAATATTAAGGATATCGATCGGGATGGGAAACAAAGTGGTTGTATTATTCTCACTGCCGATCTCAACCAATGTTTGAAGATATCGCAATTGTAATGCCATTGGAGATTTCTGCATTTTATCCGCTGCCTGGCAGATCTTTTCAGCCGCTTCGAACTCTCCGTCTGCAGCGATGACTTTCGCCCGTCGCTCTCGCTCGGCCTCGGCCTGTCGCGCCATCGCCCGCCTTAATTCCTCCGAGATATCAACATGCTTCACCTCGACCGTCGCAACTTTAATTCCCCATGGATCAGTTTGTTTATCTAAAATAGACTGTAACCTTGTATTAATTCTTTCTCTTTGTGATAAGAGCTCATCAAGCTCCATTTCCCCTAAGACGCTGCGCAAAGTCGTTTGAGCCATCTGTGACGTGGCATATTGATAATTTTGGACTTCAACGGTCGCTTTTATCGGATCCATAACCCTAAAATAAGTAACCGCGTTGACTTTAGCCGAAACATTATCTTTGGTAATAATATCCTGAGGCGGAACATCTAATGTGACCAACCGAAGACTGACAACAACCACGCGGTCAATAGGCCAAAATGCCAAAATAATACCGGGGCCTTTCGGCTTCTCAAGAACACGCCCTAGACGGAAAATAACCGCGCGTTCGTATTCGTTAAGAATTTTAACACTATTGAATAACCATACGACCAACAGACCTAGAATAATCATTGGGGACATAATGTTCTCCTTTCGTTACTTCTTCTTGATTTTTACGGTTAATCCTTCCACTTCTTCAACAATGACTTCGTCACCTTTTCCAATAGCCTCATCACTGACCGCATTCCACAGTTCTCCGTGAACAAAGACCTTTCCCTTTTTCCCGGGCGCAAAACGCGTCTTCGCTTCTCCAACGCCCCCGATAAGGCCCTCCTGGCCTCCATGGACTTTAGCACGATGAGCCATAAGAACGGAACGCACAAGAAACAACGTGATTGCTGATGTTGTCAGTGAAAAAGCAATGATCGCCGATCTTGAAACACGCATGATCGGATCTGTCGATTCAAAAAGAAGCATTGACCCCAGGATCATGCACGTCAGGCCGCCTAACATCAGCACACCGAACGTCGGTGTGTACGCTTCGGTAATAAGAAGGATAATTCCCAAAATAAGTAGGGCCAGCCCGGCATAATTCGTCGGTAATGTCTGCATACTGTAGAATGCGAGGATCAAGAACACAATTCCTAAAACACCGGGTACACCAAAACCCGGATGGGTCACTTCAAATAATAATCCATAAAAACCGAGGATCATAAGGAAATAGGCAATATTGGGATTCGCAAGGACATTGAAAAATTTCTGGCGCGAGTCCATTTCAATAGATTCGATATAAGCATCCTTTGTCTGCAATACGATTTCTTCACCATTGATCACAACGCCACGGCCATCCAACTGTTCAAGCAAGTCTTCATCACTATCCGCAAGAATCTCGACAACCCCCTTTTCGAGAGCTTCTTCTGAAGTGATCGAAGCGCTCTTCGCAACACTATCAACCCCCCATTCAACATTACGCCCTCTCTGCTTCGCAATAGCTTTAATAAAAGCAACCGTATCGTGCAAAAGTTTGCTTTCCATTGGATTTTCATCAGCCTTCAATTCTTCTTCTCCTTCTACCCCCTCCTCAACTAATTCTTCGCCCTCTTCTTTTTTCTCCTGCGTGATCCTTTTAGCCTCTCTTAAGTCTTCAATAAGCTTTTTTAATTCATCCCATTCGCCAGAACGGCGGGGAGCCGAACCCCCCATCTGGACAGGATGAGCCGCGCCGATATTCGTCGACGGTGCCATGGCCGCAATATGACTGGCATACGTAATGAACACTCCTGCCGATCCCGCCCTTGACCCGCTAGGCGCAATATAAACAACAATCGGGACTTTCGAAGTCAGCATTTTCTTGACAATCATGCGCGTTGAGCTAAGCAACCCGCCGGGTGTATCCATTTTGATAATGAGGCACTGTGCATTCTCTTGATAGGCCCGGTCAATAGACTCAATGATATACTCCGCCGTTACCGGATTGATCGTATCGTCATTGAGCTCGATCATCTGGACTTTATTCGCGGGAACAGAATAAGATGTTTGCGCAGGCAAGAGAAAAAATCCTGCGCAGGCCAGAAGAAAATAAATAAAAATTCGGATCGTTTTCGATAATGGCATATTAATTATTCTCCAAATAATGTGTTACCAGCCGGACACCCGCTCCCGTCGCACCAGGACTGAAATACATTCTTCCTGTCCCTTCGTCAAACGCTGTTCCGGCAATATCAAGGTGGGCCCACATCGTCCCATAGGTAAATTGGCGCAGGAATTCTGCCGCCGTAATTGTCCCGGCGGCTCCTTTGGGATATCCTAAATTGCGGATATCCGCTATCTTTGATTTAACGGCATCTTTTAATTCCGGATAAACCGGCAGTCGCCAGACCCTGTCATCCGTCTCATTGGACGAACGCACCAGCGCCCTCGAGAATTTATCATCGGTGGTCATCAATCCGGTATAATCATTTCCCAGAGCGATGATACACGCGCCGGTTAACGTCGCAATATCTATGATCCGCGACGGCTTATAATTCTTGACGACATAAGAGATCGCGTCAGCTAAAACCAGCCGCCCTTCGGCATCCGTATTAGCAACCTCGACAGTCTTCCCTGAATAACCGCGGATCACATCGCCGGGCTTGTAAGCGCTTGAACCGACCGTGTTTTCCGCAAGGGCACAGACAAAAAGGATGTTTTTCTTTAAGTTAAGCGCGATCGCATTTTTTAGTGTTCCGATAACAGCCGCGGTCCCGCCCATATCGAGGCGCATCGTTTCAATATGCCCCGATGTCTTTATATTCAGGCCGCCCGTATCAAATGTTATTCCCTTGCCGATAAAAGCCGTGTAATCTCCTTTTTTCGAAGCACCGTTATACCTCACAATGATCAGTTTCGGCTCATTCTTACTGCCCTGATTAACGGCTAAATGCAAACCCAGTTTCTTGGCCTTCATTTCTTTTTTGTTCAATACTTCCAAAAAAATATTCTTCTTACCCTCAACAATGTTACGGATGACTTTTTCAATATAAACAGAGGTCACGGTATCCGCGTTATCGTTGACCAGGTCACGGGCCAAATTAACCCCCTCACAAATGTGAATAGCCTCTTCATAGGCCTTTTTCTTTTGAGCGGCAATAAAGATCTTTTTATCCTTCATATCGATTTTTTTATTGTCTTTCTTCTTTGTCTGATATTTTCTCCAAGCATACGTGCCGATCAAAATGGATTCAACAACAGCTTTGACGGTTTTATCGTCTTGAGAAAGAATAATTTCAATTTCCTTAACTTTATCGAGTAGAGAGGATAAAAGTGCTTTGCGGACTGTAACGCGAAGTGCCGTGAAAGACAGGGCTTTTGGGTCTCCGGTACCGACTAAAAGGACAAGCGTATTGTCGAGCAATATCGGAAAAACCTGTCCGTCTTCGCCGGAAAACTGATCTGACTGAACCAGCAAAGCGATCTGATCCTTTAATGCCTTATGCGTAAATGGGAATTTCTTCTTTTTCGCCTGTTGGTTATCCACTAATATTACCGTAACCGGTTTATCAAATTTAATCAATGGTCGAAATGTAATCACGCTTTTTCCTTTCCTATTGGTTGAACGCCCCTACATTCTGATTACTCCCAGATATCGGATATAAATCCCGATTAACACATGCTAAATATTAGTCTTAATACTTAGATTAAAAACAGAATTTATTATATTACGAACACAAGGGTATTACAAGACATAAGAAAACCGTATATTTAGGGGAAACTCATATTATCTTTGGAGAGTTTTTACATATTAATATCCGCCATACTTCTGATGAATACGGCGGATCTGGGGCAGGATCTTAAAGAAACAGTCAACAACATGCGGATCAAAATGGAAACCACTTTCTTTTTTAATCTCTTCTAACGCTTCATCACCCGGCCAGGCTTCCTTATATGGCCGTTTGCTTGTAAGGGCATCGAACACATCACATAATCCGCATATCCGACCGACTAAGGGAATATCCCCCCCTTTAAGCCCCTTCGGATAACCGGTACCATCCCATTTTTCATGATGCGTCAAAGCGATCTCTTCGCCCATTTTTAAGAATTTTGAAGTGCTCCCGGACAATAATTCCGCTCCAATGGTCGTGTGCGTTTTCATAATTTTCAGTTCTTCGGGATTTAATTTGCCGGGCTTTTGTAAAATGCTATCAGGAATGCCGATCTTACCGATATCGTGCAGAGAACTGGCTGTTGAAATGATCTCGCATTCATCCGGACCGAATCCGACAGATGTCGCAAGATGATAAATATAGAGGCTCATCCTGGCCGTATGAATCCCTGTTTCTGAATCGCGGTATTCCACTGCGCGGCTTAAGCGGTAAATAGCATCTATCTGGGATTGGTACAGCTGTTCTGTCCGTTCCTGGACCCTCAGTTCTAATAAACGATTTTGGTCGCGTATCTGCTTGTGCAGCATGCGCACCTCAAGAAAGTTACGGATCCTCAAGAGCACCTCAATACTGTCGTACGGCTTGACAAGAAAGTCCTTCGCCCCTGCTTCTAAAGCCGAGAACTGGATGACCCTGTTCCTTTCCTGGGAAATGACAAGAATCGGAAGATAATTTCCATCTTCTGTTTCCTTCAATTGCTCCATGATCTTGAAGCCCTCCATATGCGGCATATGAAGATCAAGAACAAGCAGGTCAGGCTTGATCCTGTGATACAGCTCCTGAACTTGGGTTGAGTCACGGGTGGCCTTAATATTGGTATATCCGGCGTCGGAGAGAAGCTTCACGAGAAGACGGACGCTTGTCGCCTCGTCATCAACAATAAGAATTTTAGCATCGGCATATGGTTCTTTACGCATATGTTTTATAATTTCCAATCTTGGAGTTTCTCTAAGAATGAATAATCCGTCTGATCACATTGGATCGGTGTTACCGTAACATAGTTATTGGTTAACGCATTGCTATCAACAGAGTCATCTTTTTTCTTGACCGGCATTTTTCCCGTCATCCAATAATATTCCCTCAAGCCGGGGTCCCTTCTTTTGCAGAAGGTTCCGTGAATAGGGATCAGCCCTTGACGGGTCAATCGAATTCCTTTGATCTTTGAAATCTTTTTATTCGGAACATTGACGTTGAGAAAAGTCCTTTTGGGCATTTTTTCGCTCATCATAAGCTGGGTTATCTTTGCCCCGCATTTTGCCGCGTAAGAAAAATCGGGATTGACAAACGTATCGAGCGAAACAGCAAGCGACGGTATCCCCATTAATGCGCCTTCGCGCGCACCGGCGACCGTCCCCGAATAGAAAATACTGCATCCGTCATTATGCCCCAGATTAATTCCGGAAACAACAACATCCGGCTTATGCTTTAGAAGCACGCCGACGGCAAACTTAACGCAATCCGCCGGGGTACCACTGATACTGGTACCGAAATCAATCCCCTTGCGTTTGACTTTCTTGTGCCAAATAGGATGCGCCAGCGTGATAGCATGCCCGATCGAACTTCTTTCGGAATCGGGAGCCACCACAGTCACTTTTCCTAATTTCTTCAGCTGCATGTAAAGGGCATAAATGCCTTCAGCATAAATCCCGTCATCATTTGTTAATAATATATGCATCGGTCATCCTTTTTATTTTGTTCGTGAAAAGTATTATATCAATCATCTGGAAAACGATAAACCAATATAACATTTAGTTTCCCCGGGCTGATCATTGCCGGTCATCTTTTATCAAAGTAAATTGGATCGGGATTGTGATCCTCGATGAAAACCGCATGACCCCGGAGCGCGCAGGAGAAAATTTCCATTTTTCCACTGTTTGTGAAGCCGCTCTATCCAAAACGCCGTACCCGGAACTTTCCTGAATGCCAACGGAGCCCGGAACGCCGTCTTTCCCGACAAAAACTTCAAGCCGGACAATGCCCTCCCATCCGCGCTGACGGGCGACCCGCGGGTAGGGCGGCGCCAGATTCATATTCGAAAGCGGTTGAGCTTTGGTCAGGCCCCCTCGTGATTCCTGACTGGCTATGGCTGGCGGGGTATTTTTTTCCGGAACCGATTCTCGAGACTGATCGCCTAAAACCATTTTATCAAGGGGCTCGCTAGCGATGATCTCTTGCGAAACAATCTCCTCTTCAATGACCGAAACGACCGGATGAGTAACCACCGTTATCTCCAGACTGCTGGGCGCCCGGATAACAGAAGCATAGGGTGCCGACGTTATCCATCCGCTGGCGCCGATAAGAAGCCCGTGGATCGACGCTGATACAAAAAGCGCCGGAAGAAAAATTCCTTTCTCATATAAAAAAAAGTTTTTCATGGAATTCAATTATTAAAATTAGCGATTTATGCGGGATCAGGTTGAAGAACCTTAAGAAGCGGTTCCGCAATCTTCCGGGCTGCCTCTTCGGAATCGTCATTTGCCGGTAAGATCAGATCAACATAGTCTTCTGGAAATGTATTTTCCCCGACATTCACAATGAATGTCTTGTTGGGACTGTTCAATGCTTTGAGTGTATCAATCTCGTACTGGTCAATGTTCGAGATGCTCGTGATCAAGATCAGTCCGGCATCCGAGAAAAGATACGACATTTCCCCTAGATTTTGGATATGCCTTGCTTTCTCCAATATCCTGTCATTGAAACCGGTCCCGCCAAGCAACACTTCGTTGGGTATCCCCAGAAAATACGTGAATTTCCCCGTGCAGAACAGCTTTCTTTCGAGGGCTTTAGCGATATTTATTTTGCCCATTTTGAATCCGCCCGCCATAACGATGAGCGCAGATTTGTGTTGATATTGCTCGGCGCGTTTCTCCGGCGTTATGTCACTGCGCTTCCAGCTGAAATTCTGAATCCTTACGCGATTCGTTACAATAGATTCTTCATCAAAAACGGGCGCCAAAATAATCCCTCCGCCAACAATCTCATAGTTGTCAACAATAACGAACCGGCCCATCTCGGAAATCTGGTGGACATCATCAAAAGCGACAGGTTTTAAAGTTTCCAGAATGCATTCGGCCACATCGTGGCGGTCCACTTGCAATTTATTCTCGATCGATGAGAGTTCAGAAGCATCCAAGACGTCAATGATCTCAGAAAGTACAACCGGAACCTGCCGGGTAAAAAGTTTCAGTTTGTAATTCTTACTCTTTATAAAGGGCTGTTTTCCCATCCAGAAAATATTTACCCGGAACTGGGAGGCCACATGGGGGGGGTCGCTCATTAGCCTTGCACATAATATCGCCGGGACGAATATAAATTTGCGTCTCTAAACTCAATCCCACGCTTTGACCGGCGGACACCTCTTTCTGTTTAGCAACATTGAACCCTTCGATAGCCGTAATGCGCGAACTTTTTTGGGACGGCAGGAAAGTCACTTTGTCCCCAACGTGAACCGTTCCCGATTCAATACGCCCGGCAATAATCCGGCGGTTATCGCCTTGCGCCGTGAATTTATAAATATCCTGAACAGGAAAACGCAGTTCGCGCGCATAATTCGGCGCGACTTTCGCAAACGCATCTAACGCCTCAAGAGCCGATGCCCCTTTATACCAGGGCATATTTCTCGAGCGAGAGACAATATTATCCCCTTCCCGAGCGCTGATCGGAATAAAATTATCCAGCTCCAGGCGAATCTCATCTAAGAAGGCTGTATATTCTTTTGTGATGTTCTCAAAAACCTCTTCACTGTAATTGACAAGATCCATTTTATTAACGCAAACGGTTATATCCTTAATACCTAAGAACGACATCATATATCCGTGGCATTTGGAATTTTCCTGTATTCCCTCATGAGCATCGATAACAAGTACGGCAGCTTCGGCCCGGGCGGCCCCGGTAACCATATTCTTTAAAAATTCAATGTGACCAGGCGTGTCGATAATGATATAATCACGTTTTTTTGATTTAAAAAATGAGCGGGCCGTGTCAATCGTGATCCCCTGTGATTGTTCGTCCTTGAGCGCGTCTAAAAGAAACGCATATTCGAAAGGCTTGGCATTACGTTTGCAGTTTTCTTCAACCAACACCAGTTTTCCTTCGGGCAAAGACCCCGTATCCGCAAGCAAACGACCGATTAGCGTACTTTTCCCATGGTCAACATGGCCAACGATCACCACGTTCATTTGTTCCCGTTGTTTGAGTCCTATTCTCATTTTATCGTTCTATCTTCCTTCTTTGTTACATATAACCGTCGCGCCTCAACGTTTCTAAACCTCCGCCATCATCCTTGTCTTGCGCGCGACTGGAACGCTCGGCAATATTTGAAAATTTGCCGGTCCTTAGCTCCTCGATGATATCAGAAACATTTTTCACTGTTGAATCAACAGGAAACGTGCACGGGTAACACCCTAACGAACGGTATCTCTTTCCTTCACCCTGGTCGAAGTAAAGGCCGGTTACGGGAATATTTTCCCGCTGAACATATTCCCAAATATTGAGTTCCGTCCAATCCAGCAAAGAATGAATGCGAAGATGTGTTCCCAACGCGAAATCAGTCTTGAATTGGTTCCATAATTCCGGCGTCTGATCGCCGACGTCCCAGCCATTATTGGGATCCCGCGGCGAGAAATAGCGCTCTTTTGACCAGCTTCCCTCTTCATCGGCGCGCACACCGACGACGACTCCTGTATACGGTTCGATATTAGTATCCACTCCATAGGTGCCTGTTTCGTGATTCATGCGATAGCGCGGCCAATCACCGGCCAAGGTATGCTTAAGCGCTTCGGACTTGAGAACTTTGTAGCACTCAATACGGTTAATGTTACCGTCGGGAAAAGTCTGCTTGGCCTCAATAACTGCTTTATTCTGCCCATAAACCATGTTGAGCTTCCATTCTTTGGCTAATTGATCACGATATTCGACCATCGAAGAAATCTTAAAACTCGTATCAATATGGACCAACGGAAAAGGCACATACCCAAAGAAGACCTTGCGCGCCAGCCACAAAAGAACAGTGCTGTCCTTGCCAATGAACCAGAGCATCGCAAGATTCTTGAACTCGCGATAGGCTTCTCTTAATATAAAAACGCTCTATGATTCCAAGTTATCCAATTTTGTCATTGCCTTACTCATTGATCTAACCTTTTATTCGTCCTTTGGCCTGTGAAAATTATTTTGGCAGTCTCTGTTGAGCTTATTGGTTCTTTATATTATGATTAGCCATGTTCTAGTAAAAACATGATTATATGACTTATTCCTTAAGCCTACAAGATTCTTTTTATTATGGCCTTTCTAGGAAGTTCATTTCACTTAATCTCTCCACGATTTTAGCGCTCCCCGAAGGCATGGGATATTTCCTTAACTCTTTTAAAGTGGCCCATTTACGGTTTTTATGGAGACGGGGATACGCGGAAGATTCACATAATGAGACATGAAGATTGACGCGGAATTGAGTATAAAAATGCCTGACATTCATCAGATGGCGCGATGAAGTAATATCAATATCCAGATCTTCTTTCAGCTCACGGCGCAAAGTGCGGAATAAAGGTTCCCCCTTTTCAGTTTTCCCTCCGGGGAACTCCCACAAATCGGCCAACAATCCTTTTGAAGGACGCTTTTGAATAAAATACTTGTCTCGACGTTTAAGAATGCCAATGGCGACATCGATGTCTTTAACAACTCTTTTCTTAGGTTTAAGAATAATTTTCTGAATACCTTTTTTGTATCCGCGGCAGTGTGTTTTGACCGGACATGTGAGGCACAAGGGTTCACGGTTGCGGCAAAGGAGCGCGCCTAACTCCATCAGAGCCTGGTTGAACGTTCTCAAGTTTTTCTTGGGCATTTCTTTCTCAAGAAATACCAATATTTTCGAATCCTGCAGCATGTTGGCATGGCCTTCAATCGCTAATATCCGCATTACCACCCTGCGGACATTGGCATCGATGATCGCATGCCGCTTGTCAAAAGCAATGCTTAAAACCGCTCCGACCGTATAGGACCCAAAACCAGGAAGCTTCCTCAGCTTTAGAGGATCATCCGGGATTCTCCCCCCATGCACATCGCAAATGATTTTCGAAGACTTGTAAATATTCTTTGCCCGCGTGTAATATCCTAAACCTTGCCAAGTTCTTAATATTTTCTGTAATGGCGCCTTCGCCACATTTTTGACCGTCGGAAATATCTTGATCCACTTGCAATAATAGGGGACCACAGCATTCACAGTCGTCTGTTGCAACATAATCTCAGAGATCCAGATTTTGTAGGGATCGGAGGTTTCCCTCCAAGGAAGGGCGCGGGCATCTCTCCGATACCACGCGTTAAGATTTCTGGCAAAGGATGGCTTCGGTTTCATTGAAAAGTTCAGACTGCTGTTTTCTCAGATACTGACCGTCTTTACAGGATGAGGCGAAAGAGTTATTTTCATCAATGTCCCAAGCGGAAATGGAATATCCATATGTGTTCCATCGATATAGATCCTTCCTTGGCGCATTAAAGAAATAACGGTTATGCTCTTGCGCGCCGATAAGATCCCGCCGGTAAGGCGGTATTTCCATTTACCTCCCAAATAGAGTTCGCGCGGCATATATTGGATCTTTTTCGCCGTGCGCGGTATTCTTTTTCCCCCGGCCGAATTGATCGCGCCTGAACTTCCCGACGGCGCCGCGATCCAAATACCGGAGGAACGCTGCTCTTCTTTAACCCTGCCGATCTTCAAAAGATAGCGGTTCATGGCTGCCGGATTACTATGGCAAACCAAGACATCGTTCAAACAGTCGACCGTGTTACGATGGTCGTCAATATCAACATGTAACCGCTGAAATAGGTTCACCTTAAAACTCTTTTTTAAGATGTTTTTCAGTATTGTTTCAAAGTTGTTGATATTTCCGGAACAAAAATTCCCGACGCTGTAACTCAAGGACGAATTGATCCCCAAAAGAACGCTTCGCTTTATTCCTCTGGCCGCTTCGAGGAAAGTTCCGTCGCCCCCTACCGTGATCACAAGGTCATAAGCATCATAATCCACAATTTGGCCGCGATTTGATTTTGTGAAAGGGATCTTATTCTTTTTTAAAATACTCTCTATTTTCTTGAGAGTCGCATAATGTTCTTTATGCGCCTTTCTAAAGCGGTCTAATTCCTCTTGCTCAAAAGCTTTGTCCTTTTCAGCAATATAGCTTCGCTGTTCCAGAAAATAGATCTTATAGGCGCTTTTTTTATAAAGAAGAAGTACATTTTTTAATTTCATAACCGCCCTTTCCTGTTCGTGTTATTTGAAGTCGAAAAACTGGCTTTCCTCTTTAGATCCTTGATCGACGGGAAAATCATATCCGCCTCGCGGAGATATTGTTTTGGTAACGATGTTTCCAAAGCCAAGCATTTTAATCCGGCCTGCTTTGCCGAGCGGATACCAAAAGGCGCATTTTCAATAACAGCCGCTTCAGACGCTTTGATCTTAAGTTTTTGAAGCGACTTTAAATACGGCTCCGGATGGGGCTTGCCGTGCTTAACCTCATTTCCCGTGACGATAACAGAAAAAAGATCACGTAATAATACAGGCAGGATCTGACATAACTCGTGTCGTGAGGTTCCTGTAACCAGCGCAAGACGGATATTCTTTTTGTGTAAATGCTTTAAAAATGTGCGTGCGCCTGTGATGAAACGCGTTTTTACGATCCTTTTAAAAAGGGCTTCCTTTTTTTCCAAGACCCTGACGGCGTCTTTTTTACTAATAGCCCTTCTATGTTCCCCGAAAATCTCTGTCACCGAAGAAAGCCCAGGCTGCCCTTCCCTCTTGTAAATATCCTCATAGGTAACTTGGATGCCTTCTTCCTTAAAAATAGCTTTCCAGGAGCGGTAATGGTCCGGCATGGTATTGGTGATCACCCCGTCCATATCAAATATTACTGATTTCACATAAAGATGCGTTCTTGACATGGTTAAGATTATAATTGGAGAATAGAAAAAGACAAGATATTTTGAGGGTCAAATTTGGGGGTCAAATTCAAACTGACCAAAAATTTCTTGTTCTTACCCCTTTGAATGAAAATTATAAGCCTTTAGAAAGGAAAATCAAATATCTTTGATGCATGGGGGGATAATACTTGGCAGAACCATAACAATGTTACCGACTTTTGCTTCTTATACGCCTGGTTTCCATTTCCTGCTTTTTTAGCTCCATTTGTCTCTTGGCTTCCTCGCGTTTTAATTTTTTTTCTAAATTCCTTAATTCTCTTGCCTGTGCCCTCAATTCCGCTCTTATTTTCAAATCTTGTTTCTTCATCTCATATTCCAGTCTTCTTTTCTCCTCATCAGCCTTTATCATATAAGAGCGTATTTTTTCACCATTTTTGTACACATTTTCATTGAGCTCATAGTTTTTCCAATATTCTTTCTGTTCTTTCTCGGTCGCATCCTCCCAGTCTATTCCTGTTTCAAATTCAAACTTTGAACGAACATTATGCGGAGCCATCACTTCTTTTCTTTTAGATATATTGGCCAAGCTAGTGGAACCAGAGCTTTCATTACTTTTTCTCTTCTTATGCTTAAATTTTCCTTCTTGATATTCCCCTCCTCCGAGTATATCACGCAAAAAATCTTTCTGTTGTTTAGAAGTAGCCTCTTCCCATAACGATCCTCTTTCCTTTTCAAATAGATACTGCACCTCTTTCATGCTTAAAGACGCATGGGAGACTCCTGCTACTTCTAATAGGAAGATGAATATTAAGCTAACTATTAAAATAGTATTTTGAAGCTTTAAAACCATTTTCATCTCTTTTCTTTCGTAACCGCATACATTGCAATAAGCTACTACTA
>JAGLQN010000321.1 GCA_023136835.1 Candidatus Omnitrophota bacterium
AAAAGCGCATGCACTGGGGGCGCATGCGCTTTGTTTTAAATCCGCTGGCTAAAACTGCGGATCGTTATCCCAATCCAGAGGGTCGGCGGGTGGTTCGTCTTCAAAGAGGTCCGGGTGAAAATCGTAGCCCTGCCTGGCATTCTCTTGATAGGTATGAATTAACCATTTTAACCGCAAAATTTCCTCCCTCTGATGGTGGATGGTCCAGCCCGCCCGCTTTATCTCCGCCACTAGTTTTTTTGTACTAAAAAAAAGAAACGTAAGGCAGACCACCAATGCAAACGACAGGAGTTGGTTTCCGCTATTCATGTCGCTACCTCCCAAAAACTCGGTTTTCCGGTCTTTTCGTCTACAGTGCATCGTTTGTTGCAATAGGCATCGCCAAGACGCTTGGTGCAGTAGTAAACTACCTTGCCAGGCTTGTTTTGCTGCTTGGAGATTGCCAAAGCTTCCCGGTGTAGCTCACAAGTGGGGGGCGGCCAAGTAAATGCGGCCGCCGGTCCGTTACCGCTACGCGGGGGGGGCTTTTCTTGCGGGTTAGCAACGGGAACAGAAGCCCGAAATTCCTTCATCAGGCTAACTACGTGTCCACTTTCCCCTATCCGTTCGATAGTTTTTCTGAGAATAGCCATTTTTTCGGCCGGCGTCTTTTTGTCATCTATCTCAACACTGAAATTAACTGGCCACCACGTATCTTTCACCTGTATAGCGCCTGCAATTTCAACTTTCATCTGTGTTCCCCCCTTTTAATTCGCCTAACCTGAACTTGCGCCACCCCATCCAGCCGCCTAGGATTAAGACCCGGGCCGCTTTTGTAGGAGAAATTCCAAGATCGATGGCAACGTCGGAAACCTTGATGTAAAGATCGGTGCCCGGTGTAATTTTTACGTGGAAGGGCTTGTTGGAATCGGCCGGGTTAAACATTTCGGCTTGCTTGAAGTCTTTTGATGTTTGACCAGTAGCCGGCCCATTTTGGAACTTGATTACGGACATTTGTGAAACTCCTTGATTTATGCGTAAGGTTTAATTTATGAGACTGGGTACGGAACGGGCCTATTTGGTAGTTGTTCCAGGAAACTATTTCGCCTTTTCCTTCAACTCTTGTTGACCAGGCTATGCCTTGCCCGGTCAACCACTCCGTAAACTGTAACCAAAATTCGGGAGGGTCTAAGTAAAAAATGTAGCCATCCGTGTTGACATAGACGGCTCCGCATTCAATAGCTTGACAGGCAATCCAATGCAACAATGACTGAACGGTAGCCCAAAGACCAGGTGCCAGAAAACGGTTTTTAGTTTTAACAGTAATTCTTCTGGTACCTCGATAAGCCACCAAAGTCGTGCTTCGTGCAATGCCTATCACGGAATTTCGGGCGATCTTCCAATCTTTCAATCTGTGGGCTATAGTCGCCAGTGGGTATTGCCCCCCTAACCCGCGAGGATACGGTGTATCTAGCCAAAGGTTTCTGTAAATTTGCGAGTATGCAGCCTCTAAATCTATGTAGATGAGTTTCCCGATCTGGGGACCATCATAAAAAAGTGGGCTTCTTTGGTCAAGTAGTTTGATGTGACCTGGCAGCCACCCCACTCGTTTAAGTTCTGGGTACTCGCGTATCATCTCAGTTCTTGCAGCCTCACCAGGGGGCATTAGTCGTATTTGGCCCTCAAGATCGGGCCAATTTTTGCAAACTGATTTATCGATATATTTCAGCTTTCCTTGGGGAACGTAGATTGAATTAGTGCTTCCCAGAAAATACGTTCCCTCGTTTTGAAGATGGCGCATAACTTGCCTTATTTCTTGCCCGGTTACAAAATATCTTTCAGCCATTAGTATCACTATCGATGTACACAATAGCCACATCAGATTGAAGAACGTCGTCAAACTCCCAGACAACCCACACAAAGGAAAGTGGTTCAGCGTCTCCGGTTTCATCAGTGGCAAGCAACCCGCCGTTTTGCAAATACTCCTTTAAATCGTTCGCATCTGTGAAAAAGCCGTTAGGCCGAATGGTAGTCGTAACGGGTAAGTCATCAGGGTCCGTCACTACGTTAACAATATCGTCCAGCGAGGCCGTGATATTATCCTGAATTTCCGCCTCGCTGGCCAGTCCCCCAAACCCGTCGTCAGCCATTCTTAAATCGTATTCTGACTTTGTTTCGCCAATGGGAGTTGACAAGTTAAATCCCCCTTAGATGTTGATCATCTTTATAGATCTCGCGATACTCGGACCACGTTTGGTAAAAACGGCCATCAAGAAACCTCGTCAAACGAATAGGGTCAACCCCTTGCGTAACCATTTTCCCGTTTTCAATCTCGATTTTTTTAAGGGTGATTTGTGCTTTTAACCGCATTTCCTGAGCGGAATTAAGAAGTGTTGGTAACATTTCAGGGTCAGTTGGCCTTACTCCAAATGCGGCCTTCATATCCCGAATAATTTGGGTTTTCTGCCTTAACAATCTGGCTAAAGAAAGTTGCTCTCTAGCCAGACTGACAAGACTAAGTACACTTTCCTGCCAGTCTAGCGGTGTCATATTATTTCAACTCCTTGTATGGGTCACTGTAGATGAAGATATTTAAGTAATCAGAGGAAATTGGCTGCGCGCCAGCGATACCTTCTGTGAACCAAATGACTTCCTTGTCCGTATATATCCCATCAGGGTCAGGGTAGACATCCACTTCCGTCATTCCAAACTGGTCAGCCAATTCGTCCCAATCATCGGGGCGCAAACTGGCGGTTATAGTCGGAAAAGATTTTTCTTCAAGTTTCGCTTTGAATACTTGTTCTCGGCATATTGGGTAAATATCCGAGTAATGGTGGTCTATCAGCCTGACAATTTGTTGTTTCGCTAAAATTATTTGGTAAAGCATAATCTGAAACTCCTTCGTCCTGTGTAAACTACTGTATGAAATTAGGTCCTACGCTTGTTATTTTACCGTAAAAGTTGACTTAATGCAACCCTTTTGACCCATCGAATGGAAACCGTAGGGCAACCGTAGGGTAAGCAATTTGGAAAGTATCGACTTTCCGTATATACTTAAAAAGGCAGTACTGCCTTTTTAGCTAATATTTCGCATATAAATTCTAGGAGAAACGATTATGGCTTTATCTTATCCTGATGCCCCCACGACAATCCGGTTGACGCTGACCGACAAAGCGGGTTTTACATCCATCAAAGAATTTTTTGTTCCTACCGCGGTTTGGGACCCAGCAACCGACCTATGGACGGCGATTGTTGCCATCCGTGACGCTCTCATCACTCAGCAAAACTTGGTCACAAACGCCTTGATAAGTTCCACTTTCATAACGGTTGATCAACAGGAAAGCGTGGCGTTACCCACTCCAGACTGTGACATTTGGGACATCGCCAACGTGGTTGTAAACATTGCGGGCGGGCAAGGCAAGCGTGGTGTCCTTAAAATTCCGTGCCCGGTTATCGGTATTTTCCAGGGCACCGAGGGCGCTGACCGTAACAATGTTGATATTGCTGACGCGGATTTGGGGACATTTGTAGATCAGTTTCAGACTACAGGTGGTTCATTTGTCATTTCAGATGGCGAGTTTGTTGACGATACCACCCCAATGGTAGCCGGAAAACGTATCAGCCGAAAATCTTCACGTAAGGCTTAAATGGCTTACAAAGACCAGAAAGTGACCACACATGCCTCTAAAATTTTCCAGTCCGATTACGCAAACCAAGCGGACTTAATACAGGGTGAGCCAGATTATTGGATCATTTGTCTAACACCAGCCAGCGTGTGGTTGCTTTCTTCCCTTTTGGCTTTTCAGGAATTGTATCGAAACCGGTGGGTGAACTACCCGTCTATTTCTAATCGTGACGAACTAATCGCTGATACTTGGTTTGCACTGGAGTGCCCTATGGCATGTCAGGATGACATTCAGGCAATTAATAGCACGTTACAAAATATCTCACTTACCTTGATTGAAATGAGAGATAGATTAGGCGGTGTAGACGCTGACTTGAGCGTTGACCTAAACGCCATAAAAACGGCCATAGATGCCGTTAACACATCAGTTGGTACCTTAGACATCGCTGATCTTATTGATCAGGTAGAACCTCTTTTAGACGGGGTAGGCGTCATTTTGGGCGCGCCAGCGGTACCTATACCCTAACTTCTCAAAATAAGGCATCTTTATGGCAGACAATATTAACCAAAGCATAAGCGATCTAACCACGGCCCTTAATGCTGCAACTTTGGGGTTAGCGGAATGTTGCCAGCTTAAGGGTGGGGTGGTTAACCCTTCTGAAAGTGACGGCGATATTCAAACCGGGCCAGATGAGCAATTCCCAGACCAAGAAAGTTACTTTAACGCAAAGTGTAGCGCATCCAATGGAATCTATGACACAGTTCGAGGGCTAATAGACTGGTTGCACGACAATAACGCTGAAATGATTATAGGGTCTTTCGGTGGCATAACGGCCGCAATTTCCTTGGGTCTTTTATTTGCTGGCCCTGTAGGGTGGGCCGCGATAGCCGCAGAGACTACGTTAGTTGGTCTTTCGTCTTGGGCTTTTTCTACTCTCTTTGACTTTGATGATATGCAGGATGCGTTCGACGACGTAAAAGACGAATTGGTTATGAGTCTCTACAATGCCAGCGATTCGGTTGTGGCACGGACAAGTTTTCTTGCAGTTCTGGATACTGCAACTCCAGCGTTAACTACGGCTGAAAAGAGGCTAGTCCAATATACGCTTTCATCTGCTGTCTTAAACCAGTTATTTAGCCCGCGCGCAGACGTGGCGGTCTATACCAGCCCGTCACCTACGGACTGCGGGGTGACGCTTGCTCTTTGGACTTTCCCAACAGACGAAGAAGGCTTTACATTCAGGGATGATAGCGAGGGTGCTTCCTCGGCCTCCGGAGACTACGAAAGTGACGAGGAAGCATTAGAAATAACTATGGTGAACGCAGGAGGAGGGAGCCGACCTCTATCCAAGGGAACATGGGTTAAAACTGGCTTATCCATCGCAATCCCTGCTGGCTCGGCCGCACGTTTTGATTTCAGTGCCCCATCAGATAGCATTACCCAAGCGATATATCTCAAGGTCATTTACTCCGATCTTACCGATGACGAGAAGAGTATGTCCGGAGGCACCAAGGCAGGCACAATTGTTTTGACATTGCCAACGGCCAAGACAATTTCTGATATTGAGTGTTCTATAGGCCGCACGACTTCACTTTCGAACACACACACATCAAATATAGAAGAGGTGAGGGTACAATGAGTTTACCATCTGCTTTTGAAATTGGCCTTATTCGTCCAGTAATTCAAGAGATTGCTGATGTACTGGCGGCCGGCATATCGGTAAATGTTGTCCCTGAAGTACGTGAGCCGTTTATAAACTTACCGGGCTTACGGGGTTACTGGCCTATGAGTACCGTTGACTTTCTTGGCAATGCTAAAGATCATTCTGCGGGGTCTAGCGATCTTGCGAGAATTGGCGGGCCGACGTTTGGCTATGATGGTGATGCGTTTGTACAATGTGGCGTAGGAACTGACTATCTGGCGGGGTCTACGTCGGCACAAACGATTACCGGTACTGAGGTATGGATAGCCCCCGCTATTCGCGGTCTAACCGTAGGGTGTTGGGTCCGAGTAGATGCCTCGCCAACGACGACAGGCGGCCTTGTAACAAAGTGGGGTATTGGTGGAACACGGTCATATCTGCTGGCCTGGCAGACAGACAATAAGGCGTTATTTGGTGTTACCGCTACAGGCGGCGCAGCAACAAGCATCGCGTCGGGTATCAATATGTTAGACGAGTGGATTTTTATTGTGGGCCGATTTACGCCATCAAATGAGGTAGCCGTCTTTGTGGATAGCGCCAAATTTGTCAATACCACGGCCGTTCCGGCGTCCATCTTTACTGGGACTTCAGTTTTCGAGGTAGCCCGCCTTGGAGCTTTAACCTCCGGTATCCTTCAAGCAAGTTTCCGTGATGCGTTTCTCTGTGCCGTCGCCCTGACAGATATACAGATAGAAAATCTCCGATTGTCCAGTCTTCCAACTCCCTAACGTATGCGCCCCTTTCTGCATGCGCATACGATGCGCCCCCAGTGCATGCGCTTTT
>JAGLQN010000322.1 GCA_023136835.1 Candidatus Omnitrophota bacterium
TTGTAATTCTCCAATAATTTCAATATTTCTTTTACATAAAATAATACTCTTTGAATAAACAACAGTTAATGGGGAATTCTCAATTTTGACAACTTGATGCGTCAATTTAGAGTGATATAAAATCCCTCCATTTAAAGGATAATTGCCGTGTGTCTTCGATGCTTCCCCAATAACTTTCACTGCCTTATTATCACAAGTTTTTATGTCGTTATTAGAATTGCAAAAAGAATCGTTAGTCACCAACATTCATAATATTAAAAACAGCAATGCAGTGTTTATCATTATGTTTCTTAAAGTCAGTAAGGGATAAATTTACCTGAAACTTCTTATTGATTGTATGTTCAATGCTTATGCTGTCATTTTTAGATTTTATAGGCTTTTGAGGAACAAATATTGCAGTTATAAAAAAGACTAACACACATAAAAGCATAATTATTTGTGCAGCCATGGGGTATAACTTAATAAATGGAATCATGTCTAATAAATTCATAATTATATTTCTTGTTTAGGCAAATTAACAAATCAAATTCATAATCACCTTCACTATCATCTCCTTTTCTTTCGGATTGCTGGAAGCGATCATGAGGGTTAAAGCAACAAGGGCATTATTATCAATCCGTTTTTCTCCGCTTTTTCGATTTATAATACCATTTTTCTGTAAAAAGCAAACGAACAAAGCCGCTGCGATGCGTTTGTTACCATCAATGAAGCTATGATTCTTTGTTACGAAATATAATAGATGAGCGGCTTTTTCTTCAATCGTTGGATAGACATCCTTTTTCCCAAATGTTTGATAGATCGCGCCAATTGAACTCTGAAAACTTTTATCTTTTTCTTGTCCGACAAGCTCAGAATCTTTAAACTTCTTCTTCATTGCTTCAATTATTTTTCGTGCTTCTTCATAGGTTAATTCGAATTTGGCTTTCTTTGTACCTTTGGGTACAGATAGTTTTTCATGATCGAAATCATCCAAGATATCAAGTGCGCGCGTATATTCTGAAATTACCTGCGCCAGCCCCTTTGCTTCCGCAGAAAGATCTTCAATTTGGACAACATTTCCAATCAAGGTGACAGCATTTTTAAGTTCTTCATATTTTTTTGATTGCTTAAGTTGTTTTTTATTTAAAGTGTATCCTTCAATCAAATGTTGTTTTAATACATTGCTTGCCCAAATACGGAATTGGGTGCCTCGTTTAGAATTCACTCGATATCCTACTGAAATAATCATGTCTAGATTATAGAATGTAGTATTATAATTTTTGCCATCTGCGGCAGTATGTGCAAAATTTGCACATACTGAATTCTTTGTAAGTTCCTTAGAATTCAATATGTTACGAATATGCTTTGTGATGACACTTCGCTCCGTATCAAACAACTCGGCCATGAGTTTTTGTGTGAGCCAGACAGTGTCTTTTTCTAACTGCACTTCAAGCTTATTCTTATATAAAACGATTTTTCCGCTTTCTATCTTATTCAATTGTTTATTCATTGTCGTTTTCCTTAAATTCATCATTATACACAATTTGTATAGTTTTCAAAATCATCCGTCGAGAATAAAAAGGGGTCAGAGTGATTTTATTGGCCTGCCCCTTTGCCTTAACGCAATGCTCCTTCCCACTTTCTTGGATATCTTTTCAACAAAACTCATCTCCCCTATAATACCACCCCTTTGCATAACATAACGAATCAAACTGATTCTGTCAGGTGAAATCCCTTTAATACCCACTTTTTATATTCAAGCTGCCTCTCTTTATCCGTCTTTCCTAAATCGTCATATATAGGATCCTTGTCGATCAGGAGATCTTTTCTCCCTTCAGCTTTTGACAGATAGCTTGACCATCGGTAGTTCCCAGGATCCTTGACGATTCTTGCGCGTACTGGATTCGATTCTATATAAATGCTGCAGGCAATAAGATACTCATCATTACTGATCAGGCTGATAATGACACACACTTAAATCTTTAAAGAGCCAAACCTTTAAAAGCACCCTACTACTTCGACAACATTAAAATTGCGGATTGCGATTTTAATGGCTCAGTACAAGTGCTGAGCAAAATTGAAATTATCAAAAGATAATTTCAATGTAGTCAAAGCACTACCAATTTGTATGATAAATCCTTCTAAAGAATTTTGTTTGACATTTATTCGTGTTTATTTGCCTTTTTATTCGTGTTCATTCGTGTTATCAATAATCATAATCAGTGAACAATGTGACCAGTTCAACGCTCTGGTCCTGGCCTTTGACCGTCCAGTAAACGGTCACATCGACCTGTTTGGGGTCACCGGAGATGGTAACCTCCCTGTCGAAATCGGCAAAATCGCCGGTCAATGAACTGCGCTCTGAAGCGAAACTATCAATATCGGAATAGGAAGCCGCGTCTTTGATCTCTTCCATGGCCTCCTGGGCAAGATAACGGGCAATGGTTACATTCTCAAGATTCGTATCGGCAAACATGGCCATACCGGCTATTTGCAGAATCGAGGTAATGCCGACGGTCAAAAGAACGATCGTCACCAGCATTTCCAGAAGTGTGAATCCTTTTTTCATCGGCGGATCCTAAATACAACACTCACTGCCTCCTGATATGTTTTAGAGAAGTGAGTGTGGTCGTTTAGGAAAGTTTAATGCTTTCCTAAGCGGAAAAATAAAGCGGTAAGCAAAACCGGATCACCCGTTGTTGATCATGAATCACTTACCACTTTTGGCGGGCGTAAACCCTAAAACGATTAGAAACCTGTACCGTTGCTTGAATAGATGTCATCATCATCGACACCCGCGAGAACACCGGCATCACTGATTCCCGTAATATCAGCCGCGCCATCAGGCCCGTAGGAAAATATCACGTAATAGTCCCCATTGGCTGACCGGATATAGTTATACTCAACCCCTCCGGAACGGAATGGATCTGTAAGGACATCGCCGACAATTAACGGACTAGCGCTGTTGAGATAAGCCGCGCATAATGTTGTGACCGTTGCCGGATAAGCATTAGGCGTTTGATTCATGTAATACGATTCAGCTGCTGTCTGCAAAACCCGCGACTCCGCGTTGGCTTTGGAATTGTTGGCTTCATCCTGCATGCCTTTAAAACGCGGGACCGCGATCCCGACAAGGATCGCAATAACAGAAATAACGACTAATAATTCGATTAAAGTAAAACCTTTTTTCCTCATGTTACTGACTCCTTTCTTGGTCCACATATAAAGATTACAAGTGATATTATCGGCTGATGGCTTTGACCATATCGAACATCGGTAAAAGCATCGATGCCATGATAAATCCGACCAAAATACCCAGGATAATTATAAACACCGGCTCGATCAACGCAATGAGTCTCTTTAATGAATATCCGACGGAATTATCATAAAACCCGGAGATCTTATTGAGCATATGGCCCAATTTGCCTGTTTCCTCCCCCACAGAGATCATCTGGACCATATCCTGCGGAAATTCACCGCTTTTTTTAAGTTCCTTAGCTATGCGCTCGCCTTCTTCAACACTATCGCGCACATTTTTGACCACATCGCTGATAATGCGATTGCCCACGACCTCACGGACGATATCCAAAGAATGCAGGATCGGCACGCCGCTCTCAACAAGCGTGGCCAAAGTACGGCTGAACCTGGAGATGATCAGCTTGCGCGCCAAAGGGCCAATGACCGGAAGACTCAATTTAAGACGGTCAAACCGGTATCCTCCTTTTTCCGTGCGCGTATACATTCTCACTCCCATAAAAGCCAGCCAGATCACAAAAATGATCAGATACCAGTAATGAGTTAGAGCCAACCCAAGCGCATAAAAAATCTGCGTTGGTAAAGGCAAAGGCACCTCAGCCCTGTTAAAAACCTCAACGAACTTCGGCATGACAAAGCTGACAATCAAAACAACAACCGCGATACCGGCAATGACTAAAATGGCAGGATAAAAGAGCGCGTTCTTAACCTGCTGGCGGAGATCCTCCTGCTGCTCGACGTAATGCGCAAGGCGGTTAAGAACAACGTTGAGCCTTCCGCTCGTCTCCCCCGCCCGAACCATGTCGACAAAAAGTTTTGAGAATATCTTCGGATGGTTCGCCAAGGCGTCCGAGAATGATGATCCTCCCTCAACGGCACGTTTAACCTCCTCGACAACTTCCCTCAGCTTTTTATTTTCGATCTGCCTGCAGATAATATTCAAGCTGTTGATCAGGGTCAAGCCGGCGTCGATCATATTCGCCAACTGAACATTGAACATGATAATATCTTCCGGCTTTACCCTCTTAAACCGCTGGCTGAAGCGGTCCAAATCCACGCCGGGCGCGGCCTCTTTGATCTGTGTCGGCATGTATCCCAGTTCACGCAATTTCTCGGCGAGTTTTTCCGCCGAGGCAGATTCCATTATCCCGGTAACCGCCTTACCTTCACCGTCTCTTGCTTTGTAGAGATAATTTGACAATTTATAATTCCTTTAATCGCGGGGGTTCAAAATTTTGAACCCCCGCGTATATTCATCACTCTTGCGTTACCCTCAGTACTTCTTCTTTCGACGTGACCCCGCTTTTAACTTTATCTAACCCATCATCACGCAATGACTTCATTCCGGATGTAATAGCTACTCTACGAATTTCCTCCGAAGAAGCTTTTTTCATCACAAGAGTCCGGACATCTTCATCAAAACACATCAATTCATTGATCGCTTGTCTTCCTCGATAACCGGTCTCATGACAATTTTTGCATCCTTTCCCCTTGCAATCCTTACAAAAGATGCGCACCAAACGCTGGGCAACGACACCCGCAACCGAAGAAGCAATTAAGAACGGCTCAACCCCCATATCAACAAGCCGGGTGATCGCTCCCGGAGCATCATTCGTATGCAGTGTGGCAAATACCAAGTGGCCGGTAAGCGCCGCTTGGATCGCGATCTCGGCAGTTTCAACATCCCGTATTTCCCCAACCATGATCACATCCGGATCTTGGCGCAAAATCGAGCGCAACCCGTTAGCAAAGGTCAAGTCCACCTGTGGGTTAACCTGGATCTGGCGGATCCCTTCGAGATGATACTCCACGGGATCTTCGATCGTAATAATATTTTTATCCGGCGTGTTGATCGAATTAAGCGCCGCGTATAATGTGCTTGTCTTCCCGCTTCCCGTTGGGCCCGTTACCAAAATGATCCCATTAGGACGAACAAGAAGCCCCTGAAAAACTTTTAATATCGCTGCTGTAAATCCCAATTGTTCCAAACCAAAAAGAATGCTGCTGGAATCCAGGAGCCGCATGACAATATTCTCGCCATAACTCGTCGGAACACTGGAAACACGGATGTCGATGGCATGATTTCCCATTTTGATATGAAACCGTCCGTCCTGCGGTTTTCTTCTCTCGGCAATATCCAAATTCGCCAAGACCTTGATGCGCGAGATGATTGCCGACTGGAAATGTTTGGGCGGGGCTTTTTCCCGGCGCAATACACCGTCGATCCTAAAACGTATCGAGAGTTTATCTTCTTCAGGCTCGATATGAATATCGGAAACTCCCTCCCCAACCGCGTCCATGATCATCATATTGACCAGGCGAATGACCGGAGGTTCCTCAACCATGCCCTTAAGTTTACTAAGTTCGATCTCCTCGCCTTCCTGGACAACTCCAACCTTCTGTTCATCCATACTCTTGATCACGTCATCCATGCTGCCCTTAACCGTATAGGATTCATCCAGGGCCTTCTTGATCTCCGTCTCCGTCGCAACAGCCGGCTCAATGGTCAACCCGGTCTTTGCTCTTAATTCATCTAACGCGAAAATGTTTAAAGGATCTACCATAGCGCATGTCAGGCTTTTTCCTATTTTAAGAATAGGAACCATCTGGTATTTGCGCGCGAGCAGTTCAGGAACAAGATCAATGATCTTGGAATCAATAAGGTAATTGCTCAGGTCGATCCGCTGGATATCCATCTGCTGGGAGATGAAATTAACCATATCCTCCTCGCTGATCAGCCCCATCCGTATCAGCACTTTCCGCAGAGGCTCGGCGCTTACTTTCTCTTGCGCCTGGGCTTCTTCCCACGCTTTTTGATTGATAATTCCCCGTTCAACCAGCCATTCGCCTAATGATTTTTTTTCTTGTTTCGCCATTTTTTACTTCCCCTTCTTCTTCCTTAAGACCTTATCGACTCTCGCGAGAAAATCCTGAGGATCAAAAGGCTTGACGATATAATCGCTTATGCCTTCCATCTCAAAGAGACTTTTCATCTTCGCATAAGCCGTCAGCATGATTACCGGTATATCTTTGGTCTTTTCTTCTCCCTTAAGTTTCTGGAGCGTGCTATAGCCGTCCATTTCAGCCATTCCAATATCAAGAACAATCAAGTCGGGAAGTTCTCCGGCGGCTTTTGCTAATCCTTCCAGCCCACTGTTTGCCGTAATGACCTCGTACCCGCTAGTCTCTAACCTGATCTTGACCAATTCGACCAGTTCAATTTCATCATCAACTATCAGTATTTTCTTTTTTGACATGTTTCCTCCCATAACAATTACTAAGATGCTTTATTTAATAACTCCTCAATTTTCGCGAGAAGAACAGACGGCTCAAAGGGTTTCGTGACATAAGCATCAGCGTCGACTTCTCCGCCAAGTTCCTTATCATCTTGCTGGACCCTGGCTGTAAAAAGAATGACCGGTATTTTGCTATAACGTGTATCATTCTTCAGTAAACCGCATACCTTATAGCCATCCATCTTAGGCATCATCACGTCCATCATGATCAGGTCAGGATTCTCGCTCTTGGCCTTTTCCAAACCTTCCTGGCCGTCATTTGCCGTTATCACCTCATATCCATTGGCTTCAAGCCTCATCTGCACCATTGTTATCAATTGGATCTCATCATCTACAAGTAAAATTTTTGGCATATCGCCCTCGAGCTTTCTTTAATAAATTATGTAATAAGTTTTCTGTACTATTTTTCCATGGCCTCTTTAATCAGCTCTTCACTATTGGAAGCCTGATCAGGATAAGTCACGCGCCTGAATTTCAATTTGATCTTATCCGCTAAGTTCTCACGCATCAAATAATCATCAACGGCCTGTTTTAACCGGCCTTCCGCGCTCAACGCGTCCTGCTTGCCACTGTTAGGGAGAATGACGATGCACTCATGCGAATCCTTCAGCGCCGCGCCGCCGGAATGATTAAAACTGTTTTTTAAAACACCTTCAACACCTTTTAAGGCTGAATAAATCTTTTCTTCCGAGATTAATTCTTTGGCTTTCGTGAAATTATCGATCGAAAGGACCATCAGAGACATTTTGCTATTGTTCTTTTTAGCCTCCTCGATCCCGCTGCTGACATATTCTTTGAGAAGCACGTCATCCGCATACTTAGGCAACGTGAAAATAAATTTCGTTCCCTTGCCGACTTCACTTTCCACCCAAATTCTGCCTTCATGCATCTCGATAATGCTTTTGGCAATGGAGAGGCCCAATCCCGTACCTCTTTCTCCGTCCCCATGAACACGATCGATCTGCTGGAATTTCACGAACATTTTCGAAATATCTTCTTTCGGTACGCCCTTGCCGGTATCCTCAACACTGCATTCAATTTCATCTTCTTTTTCTTCGACAGAAATCTCAATATGCCCTTCATCGGTAAATTTTAGAGCATTCCCGATAAGATTCGTGAACACCTGTATGATCCTGTCATTATCCGCGTAGGCATCAACCTCCTCTTCAGGAAGACTCATCTTCATCTCTAAACCTTTATCCGCAGCTTTTGTCTCAAAGAAGGAAGCCACTTGTTGAGCCACCTTCGTAACGCTAATCAGGCTCTTCTTAATCTCGATATTACCGGTTTCGATCTTGGAAATATCCAAGAGGCCGGTGATCAAGCGGGCTAAACGGTCGATACTATCCCTCGCGGTCACAAGAACTTTGGCTTGTTTTTCATTGATCTCGCCTAAGACCCCATCCTGAATGAGCGTGATTCCTTCTTTCGTGATCGCCAGAGGCGTACGCAATTCATGAGACACTGTTGATATAAAATCGGACTTTAAACGGTCAAGTTCCTGGAGTTCTTTATTTTTCTCTTCTAGCTCCTTGTAAAGAAGTTTGATCGCGTCATTAGTTTTCGCGACCCCCCACTCATGGGCTTCAACTTCTTCTTTCGCCTCTTTGATCTTCTTCTCAACCATTTCGTATTCCTTCGCCATGAACCATAAAGTCTTGGCTATAACACTACTGACGACAACCGTATTCTCAGGCTTGTCCTTAAGTAAAGCTTCATGCGCGTCATCACTTCCGGTCGCATTGATCACTTCATCAGGGCCGCCTTCGATCATTTTCTTCCATGTTTTTGATGTCGGGATCTTTAATTGTTGGGCCAATTTAAACCCCGGCGCTTTATCATCCTTATCGACTATGCCGGCAATCTTCACAGAAGGGTCATCTTTGAGCATTTTGATCAAAGCCGAGCCGGCCCGCCCGGCGCCGATGATAAGAATATTCATTTGCTTTTGTGCCATCTTACGCCTCACCAATACAATTTTTCACAGCCGTAATAATCTGAGTGGAATCGCTTGTCTTCACACAGTAATCGTTGGCCCCCGCTTTTCTGGCCTTAACGGCATCCACCGCGTCAATGGCCCCTGTTGTCACAATGATCTTCATCGTTTCCTGGTCATGGCTTTCCCGAATCTGACGGCATGTTTCAAATCCGTCTATCCCCGGCATCATCGTATCCGTAATAACCAGGTCCGGTTTCTCCGAGGCCGCCATTGTAACGCCCTGCTCGCCTGTCTCAGCGATCACGATATTATCGTACCCGGCTTTGTTCAAGAAACGCATGACGATCTTACGATCAGAATCCGTGTCTTCAATAATCAATATCTTCTTAGACATATCTATTCCTTTGTTAAACCAATAATAACACTTTTATAATGTGCCGACCAGTAATCAGGCCTTTTCTTTTGGGTCCTTTTCTTCAGCGGTGATTTCACTGACCTTCAGGTCCTTAGGGATCGTAAAGAAAAATGTCGTTCCCTTTCCCGCTTCCGATTCGATCCAAACCTTACCTTTATGGTCATCGATAACCTTCTTGACAATACCTAAACCCGCACCGCTCCCCTCAAATTCATCGGCTGAATGCAGCCTTTTGAATATACCGAAGACCTGATCATGATATTTAGGATCAATCCCGATACCGTTGTCTTTGACCGAAAACTTATGACATTCATCCTCGTCATAATAGCTTACTTCAACAACCGGGGGCGTTTCCTGTTTTGAAGAAAACTTGATCGCGTTATTGATCAAATTCAGGAATACTTCCGTTAATTTGATCCGGTCACAAATAATCGCGGGCAAATCTTTTTGAATCTTCAGGTCAACTTTATGTTTATTAATATCAAATTCGATCCGCTTGCGGACAGCCTCAACAAGTTCGTTAATATCGACCTCTTCAAAAGGATTCTTGATCCTTGAGATCCGAGACAGCGCCAGCAAGTCCTTGATCAAATTGCTCATGCGGGTCGTTCCTTCACGGATCTCTTTTAGATGTTCTTGCGCCTCCCCGTCAAGCTTGTCCTTATAATCCTCCTCGAGAAAGTTCGCAAAAGAAGCCACTCCCCGTAAAGGCGCCTGCAGGTCATGGCTGACCGTATGGGTAAAGCTGTCAAGTTCGCGGTTCGCTTCCTCAAGCAGCTTATGCTGTTCTTCGAGTTCAGCTTTCTTCTGCTCGACATTTGCCTTTGCCGCGACAAGCTTATCGGTCATCTCATTAAAGGAATGCGCCAGGGTCCCGATCTCGTCATGCGTTGACGTTTGCGCCCGCGCCGAAAAATCCCCTTTCGAAATAACACCGGCGACCTCCGTCAGCTGTTTGATGGGTTTGGACATTGAACTGGCGATCACAACAGCCATAACAACAACAACAGCCAATAGCATTGAACTGATCTTGATCAATGTTGCCCGCAACCGGTTTGCTGAAGCAATGACTTCAGCCGTATCCATCTTAACGACCATCCCCCAACGGAAAGACGGAAAATATCTGCGCACCGTCAAAACTTCTTTTCCCCTATAATCAATCGATTTCCCTGAACCCTTTTTTCCCTCAACAGCCATTTGTATTGCTGACCTTTCTTTCGCTACAACCTGGAATTTTCGTTTAAAAGCCGCTTTCGGGTCAAAGCGGACAGGGCTGATAAACACAATATCATTTTTGATCTTTGCCGCGAGAATCGTGTCGCCCGTTTCTCCCAGGCTCGTATGATCCTGAACCAGTTTACTGACTCCCGAATTGCTCATCTGCAAAATAAGCAATCCGATAAGCTCTGATCCTTTCAATACAGGAGTCCCAATAAAAAGAGCTCCGTCTTTTTCTTCCGGGTTATATTCAAAATCGGATATCTCTACCTTCGATGATTTAATTGTTTTAACAAACACATCGGCTAATTGGGAATCCTTATAGAGGGCCATTTCATAAAGCGAAATGATCTTTCTGCGCCCTTTGACCGAAAAAATAACATCACCATCATTATTAACGAGAAAAAGATTGTCATAATCGGACGATTTCTGGTAATACGTAAAAAAAGGACGGAATTCATTGTCAACAGCTATGTACTCAGGGGAATACGCTCCATGTTTACTAACCGCCTCATTGAACCGCTCCATGGCATCGATGATATCAGCCGTATAAGACAATGTTGTCGCGTTTCTTTTTTTCTCCCGCAAATAGGTCTCGATCTGATTGGCTTTATTATCAGCAACAGCAAATAGACTATTCGTAATTTCGTCGACAATCGCGTTGCGGGCGCTATCATAACTGATCTTCGTCGCGATCGCCAAAGGGACCAAAGCAATGAACAAAAACCATAAGATGAATTTGGTCGTAATCGGAAGATTTTTAAAGAAATTGAACACCGTAATTATTCTCCTAGGTAGAAAGCTATCCTTTTAAGCAAATAGGACGAATCGTAGGGCTTACGCATAATCTCTTGGATCCCAAGCGCCACACATTGCTTTTCAAGGTCTTTAGCCCCGGATGCCGTTATAATGATAACCGGAATGTCGCAGGTCGCGGGATCATCTTTTAAATGACAGCAAACTTCATAACCGTTCATTATAGGCATAACGATATCCAGAAGAATCAGGTCCGGCTTTTCTTCGCTCACCTTTTTGATTC
>JAGLQN010000323.1 GCA_023136835.1 Candidatus Omnitrophota bacterium
CTTAAATGCCTGTTTCCGGATTAGGCCCCGGTCGCTTTTTTTAGCAATTCCAAACTATTTTTAGCGTCATTCGGATAAGTCGCTGATCCTATCTTCAAGATCATTGTATCCACTAATTCCTCGCGAACTAAATATTCATCCAGGGCCGTCTTAAACCGGCCGCAAACATTATCAATATGATCTTCACTACAATTCGTCAAAGTGACAAAGCATCCCTTGGCATCGCGGAAAACAGCATCCCCCTGCCGGTGAATACTTTCCTTAAGAACATCTTCCATGCCCGATAAATAGTCCATTCTCCTCTCTTGAGGAAGAAGTTTTTTAACATCTTCTTCTGAGATTGTCATCGCCAAAAGCGACATGCGCGTATTGGATTTTTGAGCTTCTTTGATCCCGTTTTCCACAAAATCCCGTAAAGATGCTTCCAAGGAAAATTTCGGTAAAGTAAAAATAAATTTCGTTCCTACGCCAAACTCGCTCTCAACCCGGATCTTTCCATCATGCATTTCAACAATTCCTTTAGCGATCGTCAGCCCCAAACCTGTTCCCTTCTCGCCTGAGCCCGGCGCGCGCCCGAACTGCTGGAACTTGACAAAAGTGCGGGCAAGGTCATTTTTGGAAATACCGATTCCGGTATCAGCCACAATACACTCCACAAAATCCCCTTGAACCTTCCCCGAAATCTCGATCGACCCTTCCAGCGTAAATTTCAAAGCATTATTGATCAGGTTCGTGAACACCTGGATTATTTTATCGCGGTCGGCTAAAACATCGATATTTTTATCGGAAAACCGCACGCGCAGGTCGATATTCTTTTCTTTAGCCTTCATTTCAAAAGTCGACATAACTTGCCGGGCAAGCTGCTCGATATTTAACCGATCTTTTTTTGTCTCCATTTTGCCCGCTTCCATCTTGGAAACATCCAGAACATTATTGATAAGCCTTGCCAGCCGGTCCATATTATCTTTCGCCACGGAAAGAATCATCTCCTGCTTCCGCGTAATATCACCGGCAACCTTATCTAAAATAAGATTCAAGCCTTCCTTCGTGATGGAAAGCGGCGTGCGCAGTTCATGGGAGACCATCGATATGAATTCCGTTTTCATAGTATCAGCTTCTTTTTCCTTCGTCACATCCCTGAGAATAATCGCGGTCCCAATGTTTTCCTCTTTTGATCCTACGGGAGATATCGTGCAATGTAAGATCCTCCGTTCATTATGAGGCATAACAGCCTCACGCACGACAATATCATCTTTAAGGCGGGATTCCTTCAGGGCATCGTCCAAATTGACAAGTTTCATTTTCTCACGCAAATCAGAACTGGTAACTTCACCTTTAAGGTCAAGGTCCATCATATCCCGCGCTTGAGGATTTAAAACCACCACATCCCCTTTATCATCAAGCATAATCACTCCCTCGAGCATGCTTTCGATCATGCTTTCCATTTTTGATTTCTCAGTGCTGATCATTGCCCGCAAGCGTTCGATCTCATTGGATACCTGATTGGTTACCGTATAGATAAACTTGACTTCATCCGCCGAGAAAACACCTTCTTGCGCACTCGAGAAATTAAGGATTCCGATGATCTTTCCGCCAACAAGAATCGGGGCATTGAACGATGATTTGAGTTCTCTAAACTCGCTCCTTTCCGGCAGCTCAATATTGGGTTCAACCGGAACCACCCTAACATTCTCGGGCAAAACATCAATTCGTTCATTACGGAATTTGGAGAATTCTTCAAGGAGAGTTTCCTTGACTTCATCAACATATTTGACGCTTCCCGGATAACTTGGCTTAATAATGATATTGGCTGTCCGCCTATTGAATAAAAGCGCGCCGCAAACATCATAGTCAATGATCTTAAAGACGGATTCCATAATAAGCTTCAATAACTGCTGGTAATCTGCCATATAAGGAATAGAATTAGAAACTTCATAAAGGGCATTTAACTCGGACGTGCGCCTTTCTACTCTCTCTTTCTGATCTTTCAAATTATCGATCATCTGATTGAACGTCTTTCCCAAAAAACCGATTTCATCTTTTGATCTTATATCCACCCTGACATCCAATTTGCCCTTACTTATTTCACCCGCGGCTTCCTCTAATTTCATGATCGGCATAGAGATGGAGCGCGAAAAAAGGAAACCAGCCAAAAAAGCAAATATCATCACCCCCAATGAAACTCCTAACAGAGCGTTTCGCAAAACAGTAACCGGAGCAAATATCTCTCTTGTGTCATACTCAATGATCAAAAACCAGCCCAAACCTTTATAATCCTTATATCCGTGTGAATGCGCGTGAACAACTAATCTTTTTCCTTCGCCAGGAAGCATCATCACAGAATCGTATGTGTGTTTTTCTTTTTGCTTAAATTCATTCAAAATCCAAGCAGAATTGTTAGAAACATTATTTTTATTTGTCGCATAAATAACTTTCCCTTTATTCGACAATAACCTGACATTCATCGTTTTATACCTTGAATCCCTTTTTATTATGTCCATAACGGTTATTATTTCTTTTATATCCAAAATAGCCTTCATCACACCTATAAAATTCCCATTTCCATCTTCAATTCTTATACCAATATCAGTGGAACGGGTACCTGAGCTTTCATCATATTGAACATCTCTGACATGTAATCCATTTTTCTTACCTGTTTGCCACCATCCCTCGTCATCTTGCCTGTAATCAGTCGTCTTTCCTGTTTGAACGGCATTGACGCCATACTTATTTGTCACAAAAATTTCCGAAAAAATCTTATACCCATATTTCTTTCTATGAAATTCTATCCTTTCCCGTAATTCTTGTGACGCCTCAATATCAGATAACTGTTGTATAAAAGACGTCACCGCCCCTTTTGATACAGACACCCATTCTTCTTCCTTTTTGTTAATGTGGGCCTGGCGGTCAGGCATCTGATCAAATTCTCGATTTGATTGTATAACCGCCTCTTGAATCTTTCGGTCCCGTGAAAGAACTAGCATTTCCTCAATCCGAAGATAAATGCCTCTATCGATTTTATCTAACGTTTCTTGAGCTAAAATCGTTGAACCGTTTCCGATCGATTTTTCTAAGGACTCTTGACTTTTG
>JAGLQN010000324.1 GCA_023136835.1 Candidatus Omnitrophota bacterium
CCGGGCCCAGGCGGACTTCCTGCTCGGCGTGCAGCATCCACCCCTTGACCTGCTTGACATCCTTGCCGACCGGCCGCAGCTCCAGAAATTTTTTGTAATGCGTGATCGCCTTTTTATTCCGGTTGAGCTTATCATCGTAGAGGATCGCCAGGTTATAATGCACGTTGGCGTCTCTCGGGTTGATTCTCAGGCACCTGAGATATTCCTTTTCCTCTTCCTTGAACATTCCCCGCCGGTCATAGGCGATCGCGAGGTTATAGTGCGTGTCGAGTTTTTGCTGGTCGATCTCTCTTTTTGTCTGTATCTTTTGGACCCGCGTCATTTTTTCGCCGCCCGCCGTTCTCCTTTTTTCGGTCTTTATATTTTTAACCCGCTCATCTTCTTTCTCGATGATCTTTTCAATATACCCGATCAGCTTCCGCTCTAATTTCGATTTCTCTTCTCTTAGAATCATGATCTCGGACTCCCGCAGAGAGGTCACCGCTTCCGCCTCCCTGGATTCCTTTACAAAGCCGGCCGTTTTTGCTTCCGCCGACGCGAGACGCCCTTCGAGATCCCTGGCCTTGGCCTCGAACATGAGCTTATCGGCTCGCGCGTTCTTGGCTTTTTGTTTTAGATATTCCATGTCGTAGCTGACTTTGCGCTCTTTCTCGTCGAGCGCCGCCTCCGCTTCTTTCAAGCGGGCGTTGATGTCCTTGTATTGCTTCGCGTATTTCAGGTTCTGGCTTTTAAGATCCCCGAGCTTTTCTTCAAGCGCCGGAACTTCTTTTTCTCGCTTCTTGTTTCCTTTTTCGGCATCCTTGAGGCTCACTTCCAGACGCGCGATCTCCTGATTCATCTTCTTGATTCTCTCTTTGAGGCCCTTTTCCCTTTTTTTGGAATCCGCCTTCAGCCGCGCGTTCTCGTCGTCCATCTTTGCTAATTGACCCTCTAAACTTTCCTCTTTCTCCGCGAGCAGTTCTTCCGTTTCCTCAAGCGCCCCTTTCAAAACTTTATTTTTCCTCTCCAAGCGCGCGACCCGCGACTGTATCTCCCGGTCTTCCTTCTCGCGCGCCTCACTTTTCTCGTCGCGGATCGTATCTAAGTCCTCCAACAGACCCGCCTCTTTCCTGGAATCCGCCTTCAGGCGCGCGGCCTCCTCGTCCCTCTTGGCTAATTGCGCCTTGAAACTTTCCTCTTTTTGCTCAAAGAGTGTCTCTGCTTCCTTGGCCTTCGCTTCCAAAGCTTTATTTTCCTTCTCCAGGCGCGCTATCTTCGACTGTATCTCTTGGCCTGCCTTCTTGTTGGCCTCCGCCTTTTTCAACAATACCTTTAAGTCTTTGATCTCCTCCTCGAGACCGGCGTTCCTTTGTTCGAAAACATCTTTCTTCGCTTGGACGAAGGACAATTCTTCTTTTAATTCCTTCGCCTCCTTTTGGGCCGCGACGCGCGTTTCCTTATCCTTTTGTGTTTCCTTGGCCCCGTCCGACCTTTTCTTTAAAGCCGCTTCCTTCTTTTGAAGCTGTACCAGCGCCTCGTCGAGCTCCTGGCTTAATTCTTGATTCTTTTTTTCAATGCCGGCCTTCTCGTCACGGATCACGTTTACGGCCTCAAGCAGGCCCGCCTCTTTCTTTTTAAAGGCGCTCCGCGCCTGCTCTAACTCTTCCGCCAGTTTTTTCGCTTGCGCTTCTTTTCCTTTATCCGCGCCTTCTCCGTCATCCTTCTTTTGAGAAGCCAGTTCTTTCTCTTTATTATAGAGGTCCCTGACAACCCTTAGCCCGTTAAGCAGCTTCTCTTTTTCCTTCCCTAATATCGTTACCCTTTTTTGCAGATAGTCCTTCTCGCTAACCGCCTCCCGGATCTTTTTGTTAAGCGCGTCGAGGGTCTTGACCATTTTCGGGTCTTTGAGCATTTCAACCCTTAAAGCCGCGATCTTGCTCTTTAAATCCGCAATGACCGCCGCTTTCACGTCCCTGGTCGACTGTAAATCCCTGACGTGAAGGATCAGGACCTTGCGCTCGTTTTCGAGATCTACGTATTTCTTCTCAAAGTCCTTCAGCTCTTGCCTTAATTTAAGATTTTTGCGCACGAGTGCCTGGTAGGTCGAAGAATCCTTTTCGATGCGCCGCGCGAGCTGGGCCCGCGCCGACTGCACTGTGCTTAGGAGGAGAACTATAATAATGCTGTATGTAAGTATTACTTTCATGGGTATTATTACGGGACAATTGGTAACAGCCACCATTTATCCGAAAAGACTAAGGAGCTGGGATGAATTGTGGGTTATGTGTCGAGATTGAGGATGAGGGGGAGAGAGCTCAACCACACCCGCGTTCCCGACACAATACTCACAACTCATAACTCATCCAATGGGGTAAACAGACCCCCCGGGGTCTGTTTATGGTCCGCGTCTTCTGAACCCTGACCCCTGGTTACTTACTTCCTAATCCCCTTCATATCCTTCACCATATCCCGTTCAAGCAGGAATGATTCGTCGCCGGAAATAATGCGCGGGGTCAAAAAGACAATCGTTTCCGTCCGCTGGATCTCGTCGGATTCATTGCTGAACAACCTGCCGACGACCGGAAGATCCCCGAAGAAAGGGACCTTATTGACGGAATGCGACTTGGTGTCTTTGATCATCCCCGCGATGATGATCGTCGTGCCGTCCTTGACTAAAACCGTCGATTCAGCGTTGGCCGTCTCAATCACAGGGACACGCTGTTCCGACGCGGAATCCGGAAAGAAGCTCGTGATCGAGCTGACTTCCGGCTTGATGACAATGCTTAAATAATCGTCGGCGTTGATTGTCGCGATGACGTTGAGCTTGACCCCGACGTCCACGAAGGTAAACTGCGTCGACTGCGTGGTGGCCGCGTCGGTGGTGGTCGTGGTCGTCTGGGAATACGGCTGCTGGGTGATCACGTTGATCGTCGCTTCTTTCCCCTCCTCGGTGGCAATATGGGGATTGGAGAGGATCTTGGTCTTCCCAATCGTCGATATCGCCTCGAGAACCGCGCCTAATTCATAATTGTTTTTCGTCCTTGAAACCGAAAGCTTTCCGAACGTCGATAAACTTGCCGGCATATCCACTTCGGGCTTCAACGATAAGCCCGGCTTGTCGCCGGCGTTGTTAAACAGCACGTCCCAATCGATGCCCCATTTAAACGTGTCGGACAAGGTGACCTGGACGATCTTGGCCTCGATAAAAACACCGCGCGTCTTGCGGTCGAAGGCCTCGATAATGGTCTTGATCTTCTCCATCTGATGAGGCAAATCTGAGATGACTATCGTATTCGTCCGGGTATCGACCCGTATCGACCCGATCTCCGGGGTTAAGGCCGCCGTGATCTCGGCGCCCACATCATCGACGCGGGCATACCGCAACTCGTAGACCTCCGTCACTGTCGGCATGACCCTCGCGACGGTCGGAATCTCGGCTTTATCAACGATGGCTTTCATTTCTTTTACCTTTTGAGGCGTATCGATAAGGACGAGAAGCCCGGTCGAGTCATCAAAAATGATCTTTCCGATATCGCTTTTGACATTGCCGAGAAAGGTCCCGAGGTTCTGGGCCGAAGCGAACTTCAGCTGATAAACGACCGTCTGCCTGCGGTCGAAGAAATCGACGCCCTCGCGAATCTTGTATTCCGCGTTCGATATAATGGAAATAACGTTTCCCTGCACGTGATAGGCAAGCTGGTTCGTCGCTAAAATGATCTCGAAAACATCCCTGATGGCCACATCGGTAATAAGAAGGTTGACCGTGCCGCTGACATTCGGAGCGATGGCAAAGTTCAGCTCGCCTTCGACCGCCAGGAACTTAAGGACATCGGCCACCGACATCCCCCGCAGGTCGACCGATATCATCTTGTCAAAGCCGGGGAAATCTTCCGGCGAGATCATCTCTTCGACGATGCCTTCTTCGACAACCGTTTCTTTATAGGGCGGCTTCCTGAACTCTTCCGGGTCGAGGACTTGAAGTTCCGACGTGATCTTAATCAGCTTCAGCTCGACAGGCGGAAAGCCGGCTGCCCCAAAGCCTTGGGGTTTAAGCTTCATTTGCTTCTGCGCGAAAGCGGCGCTGCCCGCCATGACAATCATCACGAATGTTAATAGAAAGATAACGCGTTTCATAGCTTCTCAGGGGTCTGGCCCCTGTTGATATTATTTTT
>JAGLQN010000325.1 GCA_023136835.1 Candidatus Omnitrophota bacterium
TATTATTTTTATTATGATTAGATCCTTGCTTTCGCGGGGATCCAGTAAAAGTAATTGTGCTCCTATACCCTGAACCCTGTCATAACATTTTCATCTCGTCGTCTTCGAAGCCGATCACAACCTCATCTTTTAAGATCTTGCGAACGTTGATCTCCGTTCCCTTGACCTTCTGTCCCTCGCCCAGAAAATAGACCTCCTGGGTGCTTTGGTTCTTAATAATGACCGTAGGCTTGCTCCCCCAGGAAATTCCCATGAGTTTTAAATGTTTGGCCCTCTCCTGTATCGTCACCTTCGGCGGCGGCGGAGGCGGCGGTGGCGCTTTAGGTTTAACGACAGGGGGCGGCGGCTTCGGATTCGCGAATTCATTAAAGATATCTCTTTTTTTTATTTGATCCAGGTAAAACGCCAGATCTTGAAAGGACGTGGCGGTTTTACCTCCTAAGTCCTGGAACGTTATTTTTGAGACGGCAGACGTTACCGAAGAAATGTTCGGGCGCTCGCCGAAGGTAAAATAAACGGTTAAAGCGACCAACCCCGCTAAAAGGAGACTGAGCATTTGGTTAATAGACTTGAGATCCAGCTTGTGCTCGCTGAAAGCTGCCGGAAGCAAGGCTGAAGCCGTTTTCGCTTCGGCCCCGGGCTTTGAACCCGCCCTGATCCACGGCTTCGAAAAAAGGCCGCGTATGCTCTCCGCAGTGCCCGCGATCTTTTCTTTGATCGAATTTCCGTCGCCGGCAGGACGGCTTTCTTTCGCTTTCTCAAATAATTGTTCTCCCCGGGTTCTATTCTCAACCATAAGACCTAAACCTTCTGTATGACCCTCTTATATCCTTATCATGTTTCGGCAATCGGTTGTCGCAACCAGCGGTTATACGCCGATGAGTTTTTTACGGATCAGGCGCAAAGAGTACCCTTCACCAACGAGCTTGGAGATCTTGGCGATACGGCTTTTGACCTTGTGCTTGGCATACATCCGCACGTTGCCGCTCCTGGCCACAACTTCAAGAAGCCCGAGATTCGTGTAATGATTGACCGCCTGATACGTGAGACCATACTTTTTGACGATCTCTGCCGCTGAAACATGATCTGCTTTTGTTTTCTTATTCATCCGTCTTCTTTCCGTTGTACGATGGCTTCAATCCGCAGGGGAAAGGCGCAACCCTCCCCATACTTATTATAACCATAATAAGTATACTAATTATACTATTTACTATTTATATCATACAAGAAGGGCCAATAAAATGGTTTTTTCAACTTTTTATTAACACTACTGGATCCCTGCTTTCGCAGGGACACATTTTATTTTGATAGAAATATTAATATTGTCGTCCCCGCGTAAACGGGGATCCAGTAAAAGTAATAGTGTTGTTCCCGAGAAAGCAGGGATCTCGTCATATTTCATAGTATGTCCCCCTTTTTTATTGACAAGACAGGCATTAGAAAA
>JAGLQN010000326.1 GCA_023136835.1 Candidatus Omnitrophota bacterium
AAGAAACAAGATACAAACAAGATTCAATTCTCAATATCCAATAACCAAATAAAATGTCGTCTATAAATTGTTTGTAACTTGAATATTGGTCATTGTTTCTTGTTTGCCCTTCGCTATCGCTCAGGATTCCCGCGAAGAGTACTCAAGCGAAGCGCGGAGTATGCCTCGCGGCTTGTTTCTTGTATCTTTCATGTTATTTTTGACATTACCACTATGTTTTAAGCCCCGTTCCTCGTCCCAACAAAACTAAATTGACTGTCGTCAAGATTGTCGCAAAGACAGCCAGGATCATAAAACTCGCGAACACATTTACGTCGGAAAACCCGTGAAAACCATAACGGAATCCGTTGATCATATATAATACAGGATTGCATTTGGAGATCATCCGCCAAAAAGGCGGAAGGTTGTCGATCGAATAAAAAACCCCGCCCAAATAGATCATCGGCGTCATAATAAACGTCGGGAAGATCGATATATCGTCGAACTTCTTGGCAAAAATGGCATTCAGCAATCCGCCGAGAGCAAATACGACCGCCGTTAAGAGAATAAAAGAAAAAATAATCCCCACATGATAGATCCTCGGCCGGGTAAAAAAAACCGAAACCAGAAAAACCAGAAACCCTACAATGATCCCTCTTACTACTCCACCGGTAACATAGCCAGCAATTATGATCTTATTGGAAGTCGATGAAACCAGCAGTTCCTCAATACTGCGCTGAAACTTCGAGCTAAAAAAGGAACTGACCACATTCATGAAGGAATTGTTGATCACCGTCATCATGACAAGCCCCGGGACAATAAAGGCCATATAGCTAATTCCATGGATATCCCTTATCTGCGAGCCAATAAACTTTCCGAAGATCAGAAAATATAATGTCTGTGTAATGACCGGTGGGAAAAGGGTCTGCGGCCATATTCTTAGAACCCGTGTCACTTCTTTACGCACGATGGTTGTATAGGCGATATATTGTCTATAGTTCGTCATGCGCCTACCCTTGTTTCTATTGTAGAGTCAAGAATATTTAAGAATAATTTCTCAATACGATTGCCTTTCGGGCGAAAATCATTGACGACCATACCTAATCGCGATAAATAAGCGATAAATTCGTTAAGCCTCTCTTCCTTGCTTAAATCGACTTCAAATGTGTTTTCATCGATAACGACGGGGTTATATCCCCTGATCTTTTCCAAAGAACAGATGACATCAACATGAACAATATATGTTTCCTTGGCGACTAGTTTGACAAGATTCTTGACGCGGTCGTTGGCAATGATCTGCCCGTCTTTGATAATAGCGGCTTGCCGGCAAAGCTGTTCAACCTCCTCGAGATAATGCGTGGTCAAAAGAACGGTCACCCCCTGTTTGTTAAGGTCACCTAAAAATTTCCACATGGAGTGCCTCAGCTCTACATCGACACCGGCGGTTGGCTCATCTAAAATAAGTAACTTTGGTTTATTGACCAACGCCCGGGCGATCATTAGCCGGCGTTTCATCCCGCCCGAGAGAGTCCTTGCGATTTCATGCCGCCTATCCCATAGACGCAATTCCTTCAAATTCTTTTGCGTTTCCGCAAAAGCCGTTTTACGATCAATGCCGAAATATCCGGCTTGATTGACAACAATATCTTCAACCCGTTCGAATATATTAAAATTCATCTCCTGGGGAACAACTCCTATAATCTGTTTCGCCATATCATGGTGGATATCAATATCATGATCAAAGATCTTTACATTCCCTGACGTTTTATTGACCAACCCGGTAAGAATACCGATAATCGTTGTTTTTCCCGCGCCGTTAGCCCCAAGCAAAGCACAGAAATCCCCCGCCGTAACTTCAAGGTCGATGCCTTTCAATGCCTGGGTACCGTTGGCATACGTTTTGGTAAGGTTCTGTAAACTGATCGCGTTCATAGAGGTATTTGCTCTCCAAGCAGGATCTGCGACAAAGGCAAGGCATCGATGCGTAATCCCCCGTCATGTTCGATCTTGATCGTATAGAGATTTCCCGGAACGAACATTGTGCCGGGCGCTTCGATCTGGGCGTTTTTAATGCCTTCTAATTTTGCCTTCTTGGGATCAAGCGCGTACTCCCAAAAATGACGCCAGAACTTGGCCTCGACAGGATTGTACCGATCCTCCAACTGATACCCTCGAGGGACCTGGTTGATCCTGGCAATTTCATATTCCTGGGTTTTTTTGCCGTTAAGAACAAAAACTTTCCAGAACAGATAAGCGCTTTTTCCCTTTAATTGATCGCCTGCGCGGATACGCATATCATCAAAACGCACCACCAGCGACTGGAACTGAATAATATTTCCAGAAAAAGTAAAATACTTCGCCTCCAGCGGTTTTCCTTTACTGTCATATTCAAGAAACTTGATCGTCGTATAGGTCTTTTTATCAACTTCGTTATAATTGACACCAGTTACAAGAACTTCAGCGGCTCTTGAATCTGCTTCAAGACGTGTAATGATCTGCTTCAAGATGGCGTTCTCGTAGATATATTGCGCGGCTATTTTATAGGCCTGATATCCTATTGCTCCGCAAAGAAGAACAATAATCAAACGTATTAAAATTTTTGACCTCTTTTTCATATCTCCCTTATGACTCCCTCACTTCTTTCTATTCCGATACTTAGGCGACTTAGCCCAATCCGGCCTTATCTCTTCGATAAAATACACCGCGGAACCATGCCCGACAATACGCAGGTTCTCGTTAGCATAATAGACATCAAACCATCCTGCCGGTTTTAGAGGCCACGAGTAATCCGGCTCTCCCAAGTATTGTTGGACAGACCTTAGCCGGCTTCCTTCCCGTTTTTTTCTTTTACCGAAAGGCGTTCCGAACTCTATGCCCGTATGCCTCCTTTGAAATATCCGCTCTATAAAAGAGACATTGAATAAACTATCAACCGCATAACTCCTTTGAACCTTATATTTCCGGACGAGATCATAAAAATAATGCTTGAGCGGTTCAATATCTTCCCTGTCTTTATATTCTTTAAGATAAATATAGTTCTTGGATAACCCTGTTAATGTCACAGGATGTTTGTCCTCGCTACCCTTCCCGACCGGAACTCGAGTCCTGACAATACCCATCCAGTTGCCTTCGATGGGGCCCGCGGCCAATTCATAATCCTCGAAAAACATTTCCACAGCTTCTTCATCGTTTAACCGAACTTCCTCAGCCTCCTCAGTTAAGTGCTGATACCAAAAAAATAACGGATAATGATAATTGCTCCTATCAACCCCATCAAATACCCCATTGATATAATATTGCCGATATTCCAATTCGCCATCTTCATCATATTTCTCATAAAAGCCATTGAGTTTTTCACCCTTGACCATGTACTCGCGTTTTAATTTCCCGCCTTCATAAAATTCCCTATAGATTCCATCTCTCTTCCCTTTTTGTCCCTTGGCAAAACCATTTGAACATATTATCAACAACACGATTAAGGTCGCTACCGCTTTTACCCTCATGAATTCTCCCCTTTTAGAAGAAGTATATCACCAATCCGCGCGGTAGTTAACCATTTTCCCATGTTCTTCGCGCCTTTTTATAAAAAAAGGTGACATCCGCCTTTTCCCATCGTCATTCTGATCCGCCATGTTTCTTGGCGGAGAAGAATCTCGACAAGCACTCAAGTTATGGAGTGATAACGAACATAACTTGAAAGCGCGCCGTCGCACCCGGAGGGCGCGCGGTCTAGATCCTTCGGCTCGCCTCAGAATGACAAGTAGAAAAAAGTAACTGTCACCTTTTTTGTCGCATTCTTAATTTTTATTTTGCTTCTTGAAGCAATACTTTAATTTCCTTAAGAAGAGCGTGTGTTTTCCCCTGGTTGACAAGAACTTCTTTTAATATGGTCCGGTCGCTCTTATCTGTCGAAAACGGGATTTGACTGCCGCCTTGAGCCATAACATTTAAATTCAACACCAGAATAAATATCAAAGAGATACACCCCGCCATAATATAACCCAAATGTTTTCTTTGCATCTTATCCTCCCGTCATTTTCATCATTTACCATTAAAGTAAAATGACTAGGTCCGCTTTTGGCGGCCTTACCTTGCGCCAAACTTAATTCATTGTCTTTCGAACTTCTTCCATCAATTCCTTAGAAGAAAAAGGCTTGCTCAGCGCCTTGTAGCGGCGTTCACCCACAAGAACCTCTGAAGACGCTTTACCTTTTTGATCACGCGTAACAATGCCTGAAAGAAAAATGACCGGAATATTGCCGGTTAAAGAATCTTCACCTAAAGCACGGACCGCTTCCGGCCCTTCCATGTCGGGGAGAATGATATCAATGAGGATAAGATCGGGAAGAAGTATCCTTGCTTTGTCCATGGCATCTTCAGCTGTAGTAACGGTCGTCACTTCGTAACCTTCGCCGGAGAGTGATTTTGCGACCAATTCTAATAATTCTTCTTCATCATCGACGACTAAAATCTTTTTCTTTTCCACTGATCTCTCTCCTAATTTAAGAATTTCAAGAAAATCGCTTGCGCAATAATTTTTAACGGTTTTCTAGCACTTTAAGAAATTATTATTTCCTAAAGTATTACAAAAAAATCCTTTTATCCGAAGAGAAATTAATGAACCCCCTGATAGCTCTGGAGAATTTTCATGTAATGCGTCCGCTCGAATGAATCAGGATTTTGGCATGATTTCTGGCTCATGCTGCCCTTCATCTGTTGAACAGATTCATATTCATGCGCCTTCATCCACTCCCGCGTATCTTTTAGAATATCACTGACATATTCAATTCCGTTCTTAAGAAGAGCGGAACATAGCATCGTGACATCTGCCCCGGCCATGATCATCTTCAGGACATCCTGGGCGTTATAGATACCACTTGTCGCCGCCAAGCTGGCCTCAAGTTGTCCGTAAAGGATCGCGATCCACCTCAACGGCAGGCGGATATCATGAGGAGTGCTTAATATGAGATTCGGGGTCACTTCTAAACGCTCGAGATCAATATCCGGCTGATAAAACCGGTTGAAAAGAACAACCGCGTCCGCCCCGGCATCATCCAATTGTTTAGCCATATTGGCTATGGAACTGAAGAACGGGCTTAATTTAACAGCCACGGGAATTTTTACCGTCGACTTGACTGATTGAAAGATTTCCAAATAATTTTCCTCGATCTTTGAACCGGAAAACGCAGGATCCGTCGGAACAAAATAAATATTCAGTTCCAAAGCATCCGCGCCTGCTTCCTCCAAGCGCTTAGCATGCTTGATCCATCCTCCTTTTGAAAAACCATTCAGGCTCGCGATCACCGGCATATCGACTATTTGTTTGGCCTTAGCGATATGCTCAACATATTCATCCGGGTCCAGGGCATATTCCCCTGCCTCCGGTATATAGGTTAACGATTCCGCGAAACTATCGGTCCCTACAGTAGAAAAATAATCTGAAGCTTCATTCTCTTTGATGATCTGCTCTTCAAAAAGCGAGTGATTAACAACCGCGGCAACTCCGGCATCCTGCATCCGTTTATAATTGTCCATGTTTTTGGAAAGCGGCGAAGCTGATGCCACGATAGGATTTTTTAATTCAAGCCCCATGTAAGTCGTTGAAAGGTCCATCGTTCTCCCTATTCTTTTATTGTTTGTTGACCTCAGGACTCTTCGGCGATTGAGAAGCCATTTGTTCATAGATCGCCCAGCGGTCATAAATATCTTGTTGCGCGAGTTTTAAAAGCTCTTTCGCTTTTTCCGGATGGCTTTTCTCTAGCATCTTAAAACGATTTTCCCGGTCGGCGCGTTCTTTGAACGGAATCTTCGGAGCAGCCGAATCAAGAATGAACGGATTCTTTCCCTCTGCCGTCAGTTCAGGATTGTAACGGAACAGCGGCCAATATCCGGACGAGACTGCTGTTTTCTGGTCTGAAAACGCTGTCGTCATGTTGATTCCATGGGCGATACAATGGCTGTAGGCAATAATAAGAGCGGGCCCGTCATAGCGTTCAGCCTCGAGAAACGCGCGCAAAGTATGTTCGTCTTTAGCCCCCATCGCGACGCTGGCGACATAGACATGGCCATAGGTCATGGCAATTCTTGCCAGGTCTTTCTTCGGTAAAGGTTTGCCGGCTGCCGCGAATTTCGCGACAGCTCCGCGTGAAGTCGCTTTTGAAGCTTGTCCGCCTGTGTTGGAATAGACTTCCGTATCCAAAACAAGAATATTCACATCGCGCTCCTGAGCGATAACATGATCAAGCCCGCCGAAACCAATATCATAGGCCCAGCCATCCCCACCGACGATCCAGACGCTTTTCTTAACGAGGAAGTCAGCGAGACTCAGAAGTTGTTTTGCTTCCGGGGAATCAACTTTAGCTAATTTCTTTTTTAATTCCTCTACACGCTGACGCTGCTCAAAGATATCCGCTTCATCCTTTTGATTGGTTTCGATCAGTTGTGTTGCTAACTCACCTCCAATGGTCGATTCTAAGGTTTTCACTAATTCACAGGCGAATTCTTTTTGCTTATCGATGGTCAAACGGAAACCAAAACCGAACTCCGCGTTATCTTCAAAGAGAGAATTCGACCAGGCCGGACCGCGCCCGTCTTTGTTTTTCGTCCATGGTGTCGTCGGAAGATTACCTCCATAAATGGAAGAACATCCTGTCGCGTTCGCTATAACCGCGCGGTCCCCGAAAAGTTGGGACATCAGCTTAATATACGGTGTTTCTCCACAACCCGCGCACGCCCCTGAAAATTCAAAAAGCGGCTGGAGGCTCTGGACCCCTCGGATGGTCGTCGCCTTAATCTTAGATCGGTCGGTTTCAGGAAGATCAACAAAGAAATCCCAATTCTTACTTTCTTCTTTCCTTAAAGGCTCTTGTGACTGCATGTTGATCGCCTTCAACTTTGTCTCGGTCTTATTTTTAACAGGACAAACATCCACACAGACCCCGCAGCCTGTACAGTCTTCAGGAGCGACTTGGATCGTATATTTGAATCCTTCAAATTCCCGGTCTTTGACCGGCATCGACTTAAATGTCTTCGGAGCTCCTTCAAGTTCTTTGGGATCATAGACTTTCGCCCGGATAACCGCGTGAGGACATACAGCTATACATTTGCCGCATTGAATACAAATACTTTCATCCCACACGGGAATTTCCTGAGTGATGTTCCGTTTCTCCCAGCAGGTCGTGCCTGTAGGATATGTGCCGTCGACCGGAAGCGCGCTGACAGGCAGGTCATCGCCGCGACGGGCCATCATTTTCGCGGTGACTTCCTGGACAAATTTCGGCGCTTTAGGTGAAACAACCGGCGGTTTTTCAATGGTACTGGTAACTTCCGTCGGAACATCGATCTTACGCAGGTGCTCAAGAGCATGATCAACAGCGATGAAATTCTTTTTGACGACCTCTTCGCCTTTTTTTCCATAAGTCTTTTTGATCGATGTTTTAATCGCCTCAATAGCTTCTTCCCTTGGAAGCACGCCCGAAATAGCAAAGAAACAAGTTTGCATGATCGTGTTGATCCGCTGCCCCATGCCGGTATCCCGCGCGACCTGGTAAGCGTCGATCGCGTAAAAATCACACCTTTTTTCGATAACCTGCTGTTGAACTTGCCTGGGAAGTTTATCCCATGTCTCATCCTTGCTAAAAGGAGTGTTCAAAAGAAATACACCCCCCTCGACGAGACTTCCTAAAATGTCATAACGTTCTAAGAAGGCGAACGAATGGCAGCCAACGAAATTTGCCTGGCTTACAAGATAGGGCGCGTGGATCGGCTTAGGGCCAAAGCGCAAATGAGAAACAGTGACTGATCCTGACTTTTTAGAATCATAAACAAAATACCCCTGCGCGTAGTTCGGCGTGTTTTCTCCGATAATTTTGATCGAGCTCTTATTGGCGCCGACGGTTCCGTCTGAACCAAGACCGAAGAAAACCGCGCGCACTCCTTCATCACTTTCGATCGTGAAATCGGGATCGTAATCTAAACTGGTATTAGTCACATCATCATTAATACCGATCGTAAAATGGTTTTTAGGATTATCCTTCGTGATCTCATCAAAGACGCCTTTGACCATCGCCGGAGTAAACTCTTTGGACGACAAACCATAACGCCCACCGATGATGGCGGGCGTTGTCTTAAATTTCTTGGCGCTATCACTTTCAAATAAAGCATTGACGACATCCTGGTAAAGAGGTTCTCCGATACTGCCGGGTTCTTTTGTTCGGTCCAAGACCGCTATAATTTTTGTTGACTCCGGCAGGGCATCAACAAAATTCTCGATCGCAAAGGGACGATAAAGGCGTACCTTCAGTAAACCAACTTTCTCTCCCTGTTTTGAAAGATAATCAACGGTATCCTGGCACGTTTCGGCCCCGGAACCCATAATCACAATAATCCGCTCGGCATCTTTCGGCCCATAATAATCAAAAAGGTTATATTGTCGTCCGGTTAGTTTGGCAAATTTGTCCATTGTTTTTTGAACGATTCCCGGACAAGCATTGTAATAAGGATTAACTGTTTCTCTGGCTTGAAAGTAAACATCAGGGTTTTGGGCCGTTCCGCGCAGAACGGGGCGATCCGGAGACAGCGCTCTGGCACGATGTTCAAAGACAAACTTGTCATCGATCATCGCGCGGATATCTTCTTCAGTCAGTTGTTCGATCTTGGAAATTTCATGGGAAGTACGGAACCCCTCAAAGAAATGAATAAAAGGAATGCGGGCCTCTAAGGTTGCCGCGTGAGCGATCAAGGCAAGATCCATGACTTCCTGAACACTGTTTGAGGAGAGCATGGCATATCCTGTCGCGCGCACCGCCATAACATCGGAATGATCGCCGAAAATGGACAGGGCCTGGGCGGCAAGAGAACGCGCCGCGACATGAAAAACGGTTGGTGTCAATTCACCGGCGATCTTATACATATTCGGGATCATTAAAAGCAGCCCCTGGGAAGCAGTAAAGGTCGTGGATAAAGCCCCTGTTTGCAGGGCTCCGTGAATAGCTCCGGCCGCTCCGCCCTCGCTCTGCATCTCCTGAACGAGAGGAATGGTTCCCCAAATATTCTTTTCTCCTTTGACCGCGCGTTGGTCGGCGATCTCACCCATTGCCGATGAGGGTGTGATCGGATAGATCGCGATAACTTCACTGACCTTAAAGGCAACATAAGCCGCGGCATCATTGCCATCGATAGTGATATTTGTTCTTTCTTGAGTGTTTTTCATGGCTTGATTAATGACATCCTTTCT
>JAGLQN010000327.1 GCA_023136835.1 Candidatus Omnitrophota bacterium
GCTGATCGGAATAATTAAACTTTGAAATTCCGATACTGTAAAATTTGAGTTGAACGTGTCCGTGCCTGACGGTATAATAACAATCACTATAGATGGTAAATAATATGTGTTAGGAAATAGAAGGCCGCCAAAAATTGTTATTTTTGGCGAGCCTTGTCATTTTACCTTAATTGTAAATGATGAAAATGACGGGAGATATGATGGAAGCGCGTAATATTGACGATGAACGTGAAGAACTCCGGCAGATCATTATCAAAGATGCTTATTTTAGAGAAAAGATCACTCTTTCTTCCGGGAAAGAAAGTGATTATTATATTGATGCCCGCCTTGTGACCTTAAGCGCTCGCGGCGCTTACCTTTGCGCGCGGGTGATCCTAGATATGGTTGAAGGGGCTCATATTGACGCGATCGGTGGGCCGACATTAGGCGCTGATCCGATGATCGGGGCGATCGCTGTCTTGAGTTTGCAGGCGGATAGACCTCTTAATACCTTTATTATCCGAAAAACCCCTAAAGCTCACGGCAAGCAGCAACAGATCGAAGGGCCTCCTTTAAAAGAAGGAGATCATGTTGTTCTTATTGACGATGTGGCCACAACCGGTAAGGCCTTTATTCAATCGATCGATGTGCTGATGAAACTGGGTATCCATGTCGATAAAGCAATCTGTATTGTTGACCGCGGGGAGGGCGCGCGCGATGCCGTGGCGGAGAAAAACTGCGAGCTTGTATCCGTTTTTGATATTTCGGAAATACATCGTTAATGGTAAATGGTTAATGGTGAATAGTGATTAATGGATAGCCCAAGAACATTTCTAAGCAAGTTAAATCTTAGCCACTCCTCATGGAATAATAATAAATTATGAGTTTGTTAAAAAGAAATAATATCTTTAATAAAAACTATAACAAAATTTCTTTTAAAAAGGTACAAAGTCGCACCTCAAATTCTGAATTGTTATTACTTTTATTATTTATATTGTTGCCTGCATTTATTTTCTTAATCATAATCTTTAAATCAAATAAAAACTTGAAAAAACGTGGGGTAAAGAATCAAGACTTTATCTATAACACTTTTGACCTACGATTACGCGATCCTAAAAATTTATCGGAATGTTATTTATCAACGAGACCCAAAGCAACTATGAAGGCTGCTTGTGTGGAACGACATATAAAAAATGTTAAAGACGTTTCTTTTTGTGAAGATATTGAAGAATTGCAATGTGTTACAGGAGGCAAGATATTCATTAGTCGAAATGGCTGCATTCGAATAAATGCTAAAAGAACAGGAGATGACTTGCTGCTTGAATTACTTAAAGATGACAAACATGATCAATACTTATCTGCGAACTGTTCTAGGGAACTTTATTACAGTTTGTTCAATCAAGATAATCCTGACATTGGAATTAACATAGAAGGTTATGGAATCCGAAGAATAAAATCTAAGATAGATGACCAAATTCCTACAAATATTACTAAAATCCATAATATTTCTAGGGATCAAACAAAAGAAGTCGGAACAACATATTATCCCAATGGAAATTTGAAGACCGAATATGATGCTGTAAATAAAAGTAAGAGACAATATTATGAAGATGGTACTCTAAAAAAAGAAGTGATAGAGGAAGGTGTCAGTAAAACTTATTTTCCAAATGGTGATTTATGGCATGAATTTGATACAGAAACGAAGATTGAGAAAAGGTATTCCAGGGAAGGTGATCTTGAAAGTGAAAGGGATAAAAGAAATGATATTTCTAAATATTATTCAAGGGGTGAAGTATTGCGAGTAGAATACGATAGCAAAAACAAGATAATAAAACACTATGATGAAGAAGGTAATTTTGACTCTCAAGAGATATTAAAAGAGGAACATGGGGAAAGAATAATATATTTTGGCAGAGGACAGAATTTGACAATTAGTTGGTAGAAGAGAGTTGAACAGAGACAGATTTTTCTGAAAAAGGAGGAGTCTCATTATTTTGTACTCTATTCTCTCTTATAAATTCCAAATTCAACTGCCAAATGACCAAAATAACTGACTTTTTGTTTAAAATCGACCTGTTACCATTGACGATTAACCATTAACTATTTACTATTCGCAGAGTTATGAAACAACTCATTCTTGCCTCAGCTTCTCTTCAACGAAAAAAACTCCTTAAAGCTTTGGGGGTTCAATTCACTATTAAATCCAGCCGGATTAAAGAGGTTCAAAAAATTCAAACCACATGCAGTTCTCTTGTTAAACATAACGCGCTTCTGAAGGCCAAAGATGTCGCCGGCCAACTGAAAGCTGGAGTTGTCGTTGGGGCTGATACTCTTGTTTACGGGAGCAACAAGCAGATCATCGGTAAACCGCGGAATTTAAAAGAAGCCAAGAAAATATTACACGAGCTTTTCTCCAAGCCTCATTGGGTCTATACTGGAGTCGCGGTTATCGATGTTGAAACAGGACAACACATTGTCGATTATGAAAAGACAAAAGTTTTTATGCTTCCCTTAACGGATGAAGAGATCGACCTCTATCACGCGAAAGTTTCTCCCCTAGATAAGGCTGGCGGTTTTGATATTGAAGGGGGAGGGAGTGTTTTTATCCACCGGATCGAAGGATGCTATTCGAATGTCATTGGACTTCCGATCGCGAAACTTGCCACGATGCTGAGGAGAGTCGGAGTTTCTATATTATGAAAACTAGGAAATTGTTCTTTTTCATTGCGCTTGTTACTGTTTTTCTTCAGGGCTGCGCGACCGAATATAACCTGGCGACAAAAAAGCAGGAAACGTTGCTTTATGGTACGGAAAAAGAGGTTAAGATCGGCGAGACAATCGCGCCGAAAATTGAGGCGCAATACGATATCCTGACGGATGTTGATGTTAATGAGCGCCTCCAGCGTATTTTAGACCGCATTGTTGCTGTCTGCGACCGGAAGGATCTCGTTTATTTTATCAAGGCCATTGATGAAGATCTGATTAACGCTGTGAGTCTTCCCGGCGGGTATGTATATGTTTTCCGGGGGCTCATTGAAAGGGTTGATAATGACGACCAGTTAGCCGGGGTCATCGCCCATGAAGTAGGCCATATCACGGCAAAACACGGGATCAAAAGAATGCAGAATGCCTACGCCGCTTTGGCCCTTCAGATAGTGTCAACGCAAACCAACGCCCGGGTGGCAAGCGGCGTCAATCTTGCCATTAATTCGCTTTTTTTAGAATACTCCCAAAAGGATGAGTTTGAAGCGGACCGATTAAGCGTTAAATATTTAAAAAAGGCCGGGTATGATCCCAAGGCTATGGTGGCATTCTTAAAGAAGCTTAAAGCAGAGGGGGAAAAGGATCCTCTGAAGAAATACAGTTATTGGCGGACCCATCCATACATATCACAGAGAATTTCTGTGGTCAATCAAGAAATCACGGGCAAGTTAGAATTTAAGGACTATTTAAACCTGATTGGAAACGATTAAAATGTTAAGACGCGTAATTATTTGCCCAATAATCTTTATTCTGATGGTAGGCCTTTCGGCCTGTTCTTCCCAAACGGTTGGCGGCACGCGGGAGGTCTGTTTTTATGATCAATGTATTAAGGCGGAAGTCGCTCAAACGCCGGGAAAACGAGGGAAGGGCCTGCAGTTCCGCGAATCACTCGGGAAAGACGAAGGGATGTTGTTTATTTTTCCGTCGAGCCATCGCCAGAGCTTCTGGATGAAAGATACATTTATTCCGCTGGACATTATCTGGATGGATAGCCGCAAACGCGTTGTATTCATTATTCCAAATGTGCTGCCTTGTGAAACCGAGCAATGTCCGGTCTATACGCCCGATACGGCAGCGAACTATGTCTTAGAGGTCAATGCCGGCATTACGCTGGAATTAGGATTGAGTGTAGGGGACCAAGCAGTGTTTTAATTGACTATTGCGAGAATAAAAAGCAGTTAACTATCGATAGGAGCGGATATGGCGCAAAAGAAAATCTTAGTGGTCGATGATGAAGAGATGTTAAATGAATTTATAAAAATAAGATTGGAAGCCAGCAACTATATCGTGGAAACAGCTACCGACGGGATCGAAGGCTTATTGAAGGCCGAGCGCATGCGTCCGGATCTGATCATTTTAGATGTTTTTATGAAGCCGATGGACGGCTATACAACGCTCAAGAAAGTTAGAAAGAATGAAAAAATAAAAAATATACCCATTATCATGCTAACAGCGTCCGGGAAAAAAAGAGATCTATTCGAGGCTGAAGGTATCAGCGACTATATTACTAAACCTTTTGACAGTACGGATTTTATTTCAAGGGTTGCTCAAGCATTGAAGGAAAAGTAAGCATGGAAAATAAATGCGCGTTATTTCTTCGGGTTGTAAATGTGTGTTGCGTGCCCGAAAAAGCTCTCGGCGGACTCCATGATTGTTTCTGAAAGGGTAGGATGAGGGTGGATACACTTCTTAAGATCAGAGACGACGGCTCCCATTTCAATGGCGAGAACCCCTTCGGCGATCATCTCTCCGGCATTGGCTCCAACAATCGCGACTCCTAAAATTCTTTCCGTTTTTGGATCAATAATGAGCTTTGTCAGTCCGTCACTCCGGCCTAGAGTCAAGGCCCGTCCTGAGGCGCCCCATGGGAATTTAGCGATTCTAATCTCAATGTTCTGATCTTTTGCCTGAGCTTCGGTCAATCCGCACCAGGCGATCTCGGGGTCGGTAAAGACAACCGCGGGAATAGCCTTTGGCTCAAACGCGGTCTTTTTTCCGGTGATCGCTTCGGCGGCGGTGATCCCTTCGTGAGAAGCCTTGTGGGCTAACATCGGATGACCCGTCACATCGCCAACGGCGTAGATGGAAGGATCGGTTGTTAGCCTTCGCGCGTTGACATTGATAAAACCTTGATCATTAATCGAAACTTTTGTGTTTTCTAATCCTAGATTGTCAGCGTTTGGCCTTCGACCGACGGCGATCAACACCTTTTCATATTCTTTAGATGAGGCCTTTCCATCTTTATTTTCAAAAGTTACTTTGATGCCGTTTTTGGTTTCTTCCATTGAGGAAACTTTAGTTTCAACCATGATATCGGCGAAAACCGTTTTAAGCTTTTTTCGCGCGATCGCGACGAGGTCGCGGTCAGCGCCTGTCAAGATCCGCGGAAGCATTTCAACGACGTCGATCCGGCTGCCGAACTCCGCGTAAGCGGTCCCTAATTCGAGCCCGATATAACCTCCGCCGACAAGAAGCATGGTTTTAGGAATACTTTCAAGATCCAATGCCGCCGTCGAATCCAAAATGCGCGCTGATTCCGGCATATCGGAAATGGTGTTTGGGCGCGAGCCTGTGGCTATGATCGAGTTTTTGAAACCAAACACTTGTTCTGTCCCATTTTCTTTCTCGATTCTTACCGTATTAGAATCAATGAATGCCGCTTTACCTTGGATCAATGTTACTTCGCGCTGTTCGCTTAATTGTCCAAGGCCAATGGTCAGTTTTTTGACAATGCCTTCTTTCCAATTGCGCAATTTATCGATATCAATATTTGGGGCCCCAAAATCAATTCCCAATTCTTTAGCGTTCCTTGATTCTGAAAGGATCTTTGCCGCGTGTAATAATGCTTTAGAGGGAATGCAGCCGCTGTAGAGGCAAACACCGCCCGGATTAGCGTTTGTATCGACAATGGTTACTTCAAGGCCGAGGTCAGCCGCTAAGAAAGCTGCCGGGTAACCGCCGGGCCCACCGCCGATAACAAGAAGTTGTGTGTGATTTTCCGTGCTCATAAAGTTATCTTTTTCATAAGAGTTTGCTTGATATCGTGATGTGAGTATGAGGCATTTTATTACGCTTTATCTTATCGCGCAAGAATTTTCATGATTGGCCAATTACGGTAAGGGTTCTAATTTTCGAATTCTAAGCAGGTCATTATTAACCAAGACTTGCTTCAAGCAGCCTTTATGCCAGTCTTCAACTGTTTTCGTGCCGACATAATCAAAGGCATAATGCTGGATCATAAATTTCCTAAACTTGTGCTTAGGCCGGTACAGTATTCCGTACTTGGTTATATAAACGGGTATTTCCTGGTTTAACAAAGCGTCTATCTTGCCTTTGAATTCTTTTAATATGTCATGACCTTGGGTATAGAGCTTGATTTTAGGAGCCAGAGGTGTCCGCTTAGCATAGTAATGGATAAAAAGGGAATGGTCGCGCTCGATAATATAGGCATTCGGTTCGGTTTTCCGCGAGACCCACGTGAAGAAATCAGGCAATAAAGCATGTTTATGGCGGAAATATATGGTCGGATAAAAACGCAAAAGATTAAGGACAAGAACAAAAGTAAATGTGAATGTAACGATCCGTCGCGGGAGGAACTTTTTTTTGGGGAGATGAGACAGGAAATATGATTCGGCGATAATGACCGGGATGAGAACCAAAGTAAAGTGCCGGTTGATCGAAAATATCAAATTTCCGAAAAAGATAAAAAAAGTGAAGATCCATATGGCCAGGAAAGAAAACAATTTTGTATCGGACTTCAACAGATAAATCAATCCCGCGATTATGGCCAGCCACTCTAATGGTGAAAAGGAGGCGAAGAACGTGAAAAAACGTTCGAGAATTAGGGATAGTGAAGGATGGGTCAAATAATCCAGGAAATGACGCGTGACAGAATCGAATATCGAATAGGATACTATGGACGAGGCCCCTTTAATCCATGATGGAAAATAAAATAGGCATGTTGTTATACAACACAAAACAGAAAGGATAGAAAGCTCTGGAAGAATCGTCCAGCTTCTGTTCGCGGGGCCTTCGCTTCGCCTGAGTTGGTGAGGCGGGAACCATAACAAGAAACAGAAGGGGATGGCCATTGCCATGAGATCTTGGAGGCGAGTGGCGCCGAATAATCCCAGGCAAATTCCACTTAAAATCAATTTGTGCCGGCTTGGATTTTTTAAATAGTTCAATAGAGAATATAAGCTGGCAAGAAAGAAAAAAACGGATAAGATGTGGCTATTACCGAATGTTGATAGGGCCAGGAATAAAGGATTGAGAGATAGGATTACCCCGCTAAAAAGGGCGGTTTTTTTATCAAAAATTTGCTCGACGCATAAATATAGGACAACAACGCTCAAAGAACCGAATAAAACGTTCATAAAATTTACGGCCAGGACAGGATCGTTGACTGAAAAAAGTCTTGAAAGCCAGATGAAACAGGCCCCCATGAGCGCTGTCAAAGGGAATCCCAGTCCGTGAAGATAGTGTATTTGGTGGGTTGTCAGTATTTCTTGGGATTGAAGGGCTAGATAAAGGCAATCGGAATGGTAGGGCCCCTTACTGATGAGGGAAATTCTTAAAAAGAAACTTACGATAAATAAGATGAGGGGGATGATGTAAGAGGCTTTTATGTTTCTGATATGAAATTTCATATAAAATTGAGTATAGTACCAGCTTCATTAGAATTATAAGGAAAGCTGGTGCCGAAGGTGGGACTCGAACCCACATGGGATTGCTCCCACACGCCCCTGTACTGCTCTTCCTAAATAAAACATTAAGGAAACCAGCACTGCACTCGTTTTACCTGGATCCAGATTAGAGCAGTACGGTACTCGTTTCCATAATATTTTATTAAGGAAAACGAGTGCTGAAACGTGCGTGCCAGTTTCGCCGGAAATTTCTTGAACAAATGCCGCGGGAGAGACTTGAACTCTCATGAGGTTACCCTCATACGCCCCTGAAACGTACGTGTCTACCAATTTCACCACCGCGGCAAAAAATTTTCACTTCGGCAATGTTTTCAAGTATACTCATAAAGAGTTTTTCTGTCAATTAATTTAGCTGGTCGGACAACCATTTTATGATATAATCTTGCCGTTATGGGACAGACGGTTGCGACAAATAAAAAAGCTTATCGGGACTACTTTTTTTCTGATAAATGGGAATGCGGCATTGAGTTGAAAGGGGCCGAGGTTAAATCGGTCCGGGCTGGAAAGGTCAATTTTAAGGATACGTATGCTCAGGTGCAGGAGGGAGAGGTGTTTCTCTATAACCTGCATATTGATCAATACAAGCAGGCAAGTTATATGAATGAAGAGGCAGACCGTACGCGCAAACTTCTTCTGCATAAAAGGGAGATCCGGAAGATTTATGGAATTGTGGCACAGAAAAATGTGACCTTGATCCCGACTAAGATCTATTTTAACAGTCGTGGCCTGGTCAAAATTGAAATTGCTTTGGGAACGGGAAAAAAGCGCTATGATAAACGCGCGACCATCCAAAAGCGCGATATTGACCGGGATTTAAGGCGTGCGGTTAAGCATCGGAATCGATAATCGCGAGGTAATTTGAAAATTTGCCTCTTTATTGTGTTTCATATATAATCAATTATCAATTATTGTTCTTTTCTAATCATGGGGGTGACAGGTCTCGATTCTGCTGCGTTCAAAGATTTTAGTGTTTGAACTTCGC
>JAGLQN010000328.1 GCA_023136835.1 Candidatus Omnitrophota bacterium
AAGCTGGCGATTGAAACAGAGGAACGGTTGAGTAAGTTAAATGTTAATATTCCATATTTTCAGATGCTCGTTAAGGGTTTTAGATCTTTGCTTTTAGATTTTGTAAATGAAAAACAGGGAAGTGAGACGTTATTATCAAAATTAAAGAAGTTTGCTGCGGAAAATTTAGTTTTACAACCAAATATTTTTGGAATTGGAATCAATTTTAATGAAATGCTTAAATCTTCTAAACCTGAAAGACAAATAAATGATAGTGAGGGGCACAGAGAGTTAGAAGATAAACAATAGGAGACTGTGGGTTAGAAATCGAGAAGTTTTGAAGGCTTGATTTTAAATGCTTTTGAAAGCTTCTTTATAGTGTCAATCTTTACAGCGGTCGGCTTTTTGGATTCCATCTGCGTATTCCGGTCACATCGTCCACTTAAACCGCTTTTTATCGTCCACCCAGACCGGAGCATATCGTCCAGGTAGTCGGAGCGAAGCGACGATTGTTTTAAAGAACAATTGATTAATGAATCTTGTTGCAGTTAAATGCTTAAATTACGAAAGAAGATGAAAGGGGCAGTCCCAAAAAGGGACAGGGGCCTACTTGATTAAACACGTTGACAAAAAATTTAGCTAATTTATAATAAACACAATATTCCCCTTTAGGTTATCCCAAATAATCGAAAGGGGATTTTTTATGCCTAGAATTGCAAGGGAGGTTCTTTTGTATGATGGGTGTTATGCGCATGTGATATCACGGTCCATCAGAAAAGAAAAAATTATTAAAGATCAGGAAGATTTCCTTACTTTTTTAAAAGTATTGAAAACGGCCAAGCAGCAAAGTAGTTTTCAGCTTTTCCATTATTGTATCATGCATACACATTTTCACTTGGCTGTTATGATTCCTAATGTAACGGCATTCTCAAGAATAATCCAATATATCAAGAGTCAATATTGCTTCAAATATCATGCTAAATACCATGTTAGCGGGCCAATATGGCGTGAGCGATATAAAAGTTTATTAGTCGAGGATGAAAATTATTTAAGAATTTGCGGAGAATATATAGAATTTAATCCCGTCAAGGCTGGCTTGGTCGATAAGTCAAATGATTGGCAATTTAGCTCCAGCCAATGTTATAATGCTGACAAAAAGGATGGCCTAGTAGATGGCTATGAGGCTGTTGGGAAGCCCAAGAACTTTCATGATATATGTTTAGAAGATGCTAAGTATTTTGAGGGTGGGGTTGCCATTGGTTCGCCTAACTTTCAGTATCAAATTATGGAGAAGTTAAGGAGATCTTAACCTGTCCCCAAAAGGGACTGTCCCTTTCGACCCCTTTCGACCTTTCGATTTTTCGATTTCGATTCCATTTGCTAATTTATTATGAAATTTCAAGAATTAAAACAATTTATCAGCACAAAGATGCGGATGAGCCATATTTATCAGCCTCTTTTGATTAAATGTCTAATTGAATCTGGTGGTTTAGCTACTGTTCGACAGATTGCTACCATGTTTGTTGGATATGATGAGAGTGAGCTGCAGAGGTATGAAGACACTTTAAAGAAAATGCCAATTAAGGTTTTGAAGAATCATGATGTTATAGAATTTGATAAGAAGCTTGTTGAACTTACGGTTAAGAAAATGACTTTAGAACAGAAGGCTGAGATAAAGAAGCTTTGCGAGTCAAAAATACAAGAATTTGTTATGAATAGAGGGCTTAGTATCTGGGATTATCGATTATTAGACAGTCCTGTTTCTGATAATGTTCGATATAAGGTTTTAAAGGATGCAAAAGGTAGGTGTGCTTTATGTGGCGCGACTAAGGATACGGTCGCGTTAGATGTGGACCACATTATTCCACTCTCAAAGAATGGAAAAAGTATTTATGAGAATCTTCAAGTGTTGTGTGCAAAATGTAATCGGACAAAAAGCAATAAAGATGATACTGATTTTCGAGATTGGGTTTCAAAAGATTATCACAGTGAATGCCCTTTTTGTAATATACCAAGCCAGAGGAAAATTATTACAAGTAATGAGTATGCTTTTGCAATTCTTGATAAATATCCAGTATCTTCAAACCACACGTTGATAGTTCCAAAAAGGCATGTAGAAGATTATTTTGATTTGTCTCAAAAAGAGGTTATAGCCATAAACGATATTTTAAGAGTCTGCAAGAAATTTATATTGGAAAGTTATAATCAGGTGAAGGGGTTTAATGTTGGTGTTAATTCTGGAGAAATTGCAGGGCAAACAATAAGTCATTGCCATGTACATTTGATTCCAAGGCGGAAGGGAGATACTCCTAATCCAAAAGGGGGTGTTAGAGGGGTTATCCCAGAAAAAATGCATTATTAAATTTCCGTAAATGAAAGGGACAGTCCCAAAAAGGGACAGAGGGGCCCACTTGATTAAACGCGTTGACAAAAAATTTAGCTAATTTAGGTGGGGTTGCCATTGGTTCGCCTAACTTTCAGTATCAAATCATGGAGAAGTTAAGGATATCTTAATCTGTCCCCAAAAGGGACTGTCCCTTTCGA
>JAGLQN010000329.1 GCA_023136835.1 Candidatus Omnitrophota bacterium
TGGATCATGGCCGTAATCATATTGGTAATGGCCTCCGTCTCCCTGTCCGTGATCTCGACCCCCCGGACAATCGGAATTCCCGGTTTCACTCCGCACAGGAGCTTGTTGAGGACCAGTCGATACTCCGGCGTGCCGGTCCTTTCATCGACCATGTACTGGAGGAGGTGCACCCCTCTTTCGGCCGCCTCCCTGGAGGTGAATCGCGACTGTTCCGTCAACCCTAACAGCTCGAAAAGCCGGGGCAGGTAAGGTGCGGCGATAACCATGCCTGCGTTTGCAACGTAGATCTCCTCGTCCCAGGGGGTCTCCTCGTCGTCGTTCAACACGGAGGCAGTTCCAACGGGTTGTGTCTCGAGCGATGGGCGGACGGATTCGGACAGGCTGAGCTGTTGTGCGACTTCGGATACAATGCGAATGAGCGTCTGGTGGTCCGCCCGGGTGGACGGTTGAATATCGGCCGCAAGCTGCTGCCCGAGATCGGCATAAAAGGCAGCGCGATCCGTGTTTTTCCTCTTTTCAGCCAGGAATTCGACCATCCGGCGAACCAAGGCCCCTTGGTCAAGAACCCGCAAACCGGTTTCCCGGAGGTAGCTGAACATCCCCTGCCAGATGCGTTGGTTGACTTCATCCGGGAAATCAAACCGTCCCGGACCGTAGGCGGCGTTGCAGAGGAAGACTGCGTACCGCTGAACCAGGCAGAAATGCCTCGGAAGTAAAAGGTGAAGAAGGCGAGCCTGAAACGGCTCAGAGAGCAGGGCGACGAGCTTTTCGTTTATGCTGCCGTGATCAAGGTGCTCGGCAATGAACCAATAGAGCTTCTCAGGATTGTGAAGAACCATGGCCTCAAGGGTACGTTTCAGGGCGGGCAAAGAGGACGGCGCCGCTGGATGATCCCCTTTCAGGTAAGCCAGTACGGCCGATTCCTCCAGCGCCCGGGTGTCTGCAGAGGCTTTATCGCCGGGTGGAACCAGGTTTGTTGTATCGCGGTAGTGCGCGGCAATGGAGCGGAGGCCCGCTCCTTTGGCTGACACTATCTTTTCCAGGGCGTCAACGACCCGTTCTCTGGCGGTAGCGTCGCCAATGCTCGCCACCAGCCGCCCAAAGGCGGTCTTGAGAAATGCTTCACCGTCCGCATGCTGCTGTTCCGCAAGGACGTCAATAACAATCTTCACAAAATCCGCCGGACCGCACCGGGCCACAGGGATTCCGGGTTGGAACGTCCCCTCCAGGATTGCCACGTACTGCCTCGCATCAGTGAATCCGGCCATGGCTGTCATAGCCTTTCGAATCAGCC
>JAGLQN010000033.1 GCA_023136835.1 Candidatus Omnitrophota bacterium
ACTTTTCGATGATGGCACTTTCCATATCAAAGTTGATATTAATGTCGGACTTCCGAAAGTAACTTTGGAATCACCGGCCTATAATGACGGGAAAGTTACTATAGCCGGAAAAGCGGCTTTAGGTGATTTTGATCCGGCGAAAATCACGGTTGAGTCAGAAGATCTTTCCGGAAATAGAGGAGTTCTTTTTACGCAAGAAGTGACCCCCTATCAATTAAACGAATTAGAAGTGGCAATCAATGGTGAAGTCGTTGAAATCAATGAAGAGGGCGGCTTCAGTTATGAACAGCCGATCCTATTAGGAGAAATGGCCGTTGAAGTCAAAGTCCGGGATCCTTTTGATAACAGTTTGCTCAAAGCGCTCGACCTCGAGAACAAAAAGCCTGTCTTAGAGTTAAATCCTTTGGAATATAACGCGGATAACGAACTGGTTGTTTTATCCGGTAGCGCGGCAGATGAAGGAAGCGGTTTGTATATGGTAGGGGTTAACGGGATCCGCGTGGATCTTGGCGAAGACGGGAGTTTTTCTTATACAGCGACATTTGATCAAGGATCTCTCAATGTCGTTGCGATGGATTATATCGGGAATGTAACGTCACTGACACAAAAGGTCGATCCTCCTGATGTCTGGCCGCCGGTATTTTCTTTAAATATCACTCCTACGCCGTCGATTATTGGTGATCCTGTCTACGTGGAGATCGCGGCGTTAGATTCCAATACACGCCTTCCTGAAATACTGGCAGGTGCGCCTACTGTTACGGCTGATGCTGATGGCGTGGCAGTACCTTTAACAGTTGACGGAGAAGGCGCCAACTACATGGCAACTTTAGACACGACGGGCCTTAATGCGGCGTTAGTTACGGTCAAAGTACATGGAGAGGATGAAGATGGAAACAGTTCATCAGATATTGAAGGCGATGACGCGTTTGTACTTGTCGAAGACGATGCGATTGTTCCGAGTTTTACAGTTGAGACCGTTCCTTCGCCTATGGAGTTAGGTGAAGAAAGTAAAATAACGGTCTATGCATCCGAAGACCTTCAAGAAATCCCGACGTTAGAAGCAATGCTGCCTTTGGGAGGGACGAATGCCCTGGAACTTTCGAGCGTGAATTCCGGGGAATATGAATCTTCTTTGACGGTTCCGGTTGAAGAAGGAATAGGAACGGTTTTGTTGAAATTAAACGGGGGTAAAGATTTATCCGGAAATGTCCATGGATCAACAGAGACGTCCGTCGAGATTGTCGCTCCTGTTATAGAGACCGAATTGCCTTTAAATATTCATTTGATCGAATTTCTTGCTAACAGGCTTACTTTAAGTGGGCAAACGGCTTCCGAGGCTATTGTTCACGTCGAAGCGGGTAAATATTTCCAGGATATTGTCGCGAATGCGGAAGGGATGTTCAGGCTTGAGCGTCCGGTTTCTTTAGAAGAGTTGGAGGAAATGCACACGATAAACGCGAATATCCGCGTCATGCTTAGGGCTCATAATTATGCGGGGTTTGAATCGCGGCAACGGTTTCTTGAAATTCCGCTTCCCGCTTTACCGGAGCTCGGCGGAGCAAACTTTGAGATCCGGGTAAATCCTTCTCCCGCAGGGCAAGGAGATGTGGTCAATATCAATGTTGATCCCCGCGGATCGGTATCCGAAACACCCAGAGGATTTCTTTATTTGCCGGACGGCACACGTGCTGTTGTCGACCTGCAGGGTCAGGATATTTTTACGGCGCAATATCTGATCGC
>JAGLQN010000330.1 GCA_023136835.1 Candidatus Omnitrophota bacterium
CACTTCCCGGTTTGATGTCGATAGTAACTTCGATTACCGTTGGATCAGTTTCCCCCTCATCTGGATTATAGGCACCGTCTCTGTTTTTATCTTCTTCTCCATCAGTAGTGCCGTCGCCATCTGAATCCGGATTTGTTGGATCGGTAGTTGTGGATGGATCAGCGTCAGCCACAAAAACACCGGCAGAAATATCGGTTGCATCCGGGTCTTGAGGTTCTGTCAAACCTATTTCAGTGCCGTCATAAATACCGTCTCCATCTGTATCGGGATTGCCGGGATCTGTTTCACCTGCAGAGGTGTCGATCAGGCCGTCATGATTTTTGTCCTCATTTCCATCAAGAATACCGTCCTCATCACTGTCTGCATCAGTTGGATCAGTTGTTGTGGATGGATCTGCATCTGCAACAAAGAATCCAGCAAAAACATCAGTGTCCTCTGTTTCAGGTTCGGTCAGTCCCTTTTCAGTGCCGTCCATGATGCCGTCGCCATCGGTGTCGGTAGCGCGGGGATCGGTTTCTCCCTGGTCAACAATGCCGTTGGCGTTCAGGTCTTCACTTCCAGTGTTTCCGTCAACAAGGCCGTCGTCATCGGTGTCAGCATCGAAGGGATTAGTTCCTGAGGAAAATTCAACATTATCAAACAATCCGTCCCCGTCCGAATCATCAAACAGCTCAATATCACGTCGTACAACTTCTGTTCTTGTAGGTTTCAATGTAAGCGACAAAAATTTTTCGGTACCATCGGAGAAAAAGTATTTTAGTCTTACTTCTTGGTCTTCATACTGCTCAAAAGGATAGGCCAATCCTGCTTTTACGCTCTTTAAAAACACCGGTGGGGTACTGCCAGCAGTGCCTGATGGTTGAGAATACCATTCAAATATAGTTTCACCGTCGTAAAAAAAGAATGTGCGAGACTGCGCTGTTGTATCAAAAGGACATTTTAGATCATAAGTATAATCTTTTGAACCGCCTGCAAGCCTATAAAAAGAAGACTTATCTGCCGATCTAATATGGGAGAGTTGAACGCTTTGCACGTCTGAAGATGTTTCTATAATAATGCCAGCGCTGTTTGATCGCCAGGAATCATATTGTGAAATATCGGACCCAGGTTGTATCACCAATTCGACATTTCTGTCTGGACCATAATCAACTGTTCCCACGGATTCATCATAAAGAAAATCCTTAATAATATCCACAATCCTTGAATCTTTTCTTTGCTCATCATGATTCAAGTTGATGATTCCAAGGTCAACATCATGGTCTAAAAGACTGGCGCTGCTTATCGACACAAGTCCGTCATCATGATCAGGAGCTTCCTTATGGACAAATCCAGCGGTAATAATAGGCTTTTTGCCGGCAAGTATTAAAGTGTTCTCGATTAGGGAAAAAATATTCGGGCCTTCTACTTCCATTGACATTAAGCTCGAACTCCCAGGGGTTAATTCCTCATAAATAGGCGCAAAAAAATCTAAGTATTCATCGCTGAACAAACCTTGCCTTTGGATGATATAAGTAAAGTTTTTCAGATAAATTTGGTATGCACTGTATGAACCATGATGAGGGGGCGCAATCATCAGCAGGTTGCTAATTGGATGAAGAAAATTGTGGCTTAAGTAATATCTTGCGATAACACCCCCATAACTATGCGTTACAATGTCTACTTTATCACAAGTCGGACTATTCATAATAGATACAATGTCTGTCGCTTTTTTAAGCATATCAGCGCAGTCTGAAATTTTATCCT
>JAGLQN010000331.1 GCA_023136835.1 Candidatus Omnitrophota bacterium
TCCGTAGAAGATAGAGACAAAACGGCCAAACCGGAATGGTCAATGACGGTTGCCCCTACTTCTATTTTGCTCTCTTTTTTATTCATCTGGCGGCCTGAAATCGCCATACGTTGCTCGATGGTTATTTGTACCGCAACAACAGCATCTTGCCATTGGCTGACAATTTTTCGTGCAGCCGTAGCTGCTTCATCGCCCCAGGTAGGCGTACCCCAAAAAGTCAGGCAGGCCAAAACGAAGACACCTAAAATGGCAGGTTTTTGTTCATTTCCTTTTCTTACGTAACGCATTGTATTGCCTCCCTTCAGTGTATGTTTACCGATAATCCATCCGGAATTCTCTTTACTCAACGGACAGCGCGGAAAACTTCCCCTAAATTCGGTCCCAGGTGGGTTCCAATTCGATATACAAATTGTGGATTCCCCTCAATATTTGAAACACGACACTCTTGGGCTTCTGTGTAACAATCTTTTTCATCATACGTTCCAGCGCGGCTGTGTCCGGAACCGGCGATCCATCAACGGCAAAGATAAGATCATTGATCGCCAGTTGAGCAAGCGCTCCCCAGCTCCCGCCCTCTACCACTTCGACCAAAACACCGGTCTGATCGTTTTTCCAATCCTCCTGCACACGATCAATAAAGGTGACATCACGTGCCGTGAATCCAAAAATATCATCTTGGTATTTCCTCATCCCCCGTGGCTGCTTAGGAATCCGCTCAAGTTTTATCGGAATCTTGATCTCTTTGCCTTCTCGCAATACGGTAAGCTCCGATTCAGATCCAATCTTGTATTGCCGGATCATCGCGGGCAGGACTTCAACATCTTCCGGCTCGGAGGCGTTAATGGTTTGCCCGTCGAGCCCAACGATAATATCTCCTACTTTGAGGCCAGCTTGCTCAACACTATTATTCCCATAGACCTGGGTGACCCGTATGCCCGTAATATTGCCAAGACCTAACTTCTCTTTAATATCTTTGGTAACCACCTGCATACCAATAGGAAGCCAAGCCTTCTGCACTTCCCGACCGGGATCCGCTAACTCGTTAATGCCAACCTTGACGACTGTCAGGTGATGTTCCTTCTTTCGCTCAAAGGCCACGACAACAGGAACAGGCTCACTCTTGTCCTTGATAGTCTTATCCGTTATTGCCAAAAACTCTTCGACATTCTTGACCGGAATGCCGTTGACTTCCACGATCACATCCTTCATAGTAATTCTAGGTCTGGCCAGCCCGCATGGCCCACCGGGTCGAGCTGACGTTACCAGCACTCCATCTTGATCCTCCCTTTTCATTTCTTTTGAGGCCAAAAGAGAAAGATTACGGACGGTGATCCCCCAGCGTTTCAATTCCGATGTTTTCGACCGAATATACTCTCGTTCCTGCGGGATCACTTGTAATACCACCCTCTTGTCTTTACGCTGTACCACCGCTTCCGCTTTTTCACCTAGCGCAAGCCCCATCACCATTTTGTTGAAAATCGGCAGTTCTTCAGCAAAGCGGATGTTCACTTCTTGTCCAGCGAGTTGAATCAAAATATCACCGGATAAAAATCCCGCCTTTTCAGCAGGAGAACCATAGACGGTTCCACTGACCAGGACACCTTTCTTTTGGCCAAGGCTTTTAAGAAGAGGCTGAATATCAAGACCAATCCAGCTCCGGGTCACCTTACCATCTCTTATGAGTTCATCGGCAACATCACGAGCCAGATTACCCGGGATAGCGCCGCTAATACCCATCGATATTTCATTGATGCCGACTACCTCTCCCTTAATATTGACCAAGGGCCCACCTGAATTGCCTCCATAAATGGGAGCATCGTGCCCGATCCATCGCACGATGGACCCTACCTCTTCTCCCTCCAGCGTAAATTTAAAAGGCCAGAAAAGTTTGGGCATAACCAGCTCTGTGTTACTCACAATGCCCATAGTCACAGACTGAGAAAGAGCATAAGGACTCCCCATCGCCAGGATACGATCCCCCACCTTGACACGTGACGAATCTCCAAACCTGGCAACGGGAAACTCTGTTTTTCCCTGAGCTCGTAACTTGATAATACAAATATCCGAGAGAGGATCTGTCCCGATCAGATGTGCCTCGATCTCTTCTTTGTTCGACAATGTGCAGACGATCCTCTTAACCTTTCCGGCAACATGATGATTGGTAATCACATGCCCCTCTTTCGTAATGATGACTCCACTCCCGACAGATTCCCATTTGACTTCGCGCCCCTGAGAATGTTTTATGCTTACAACTTTAATCCTTACCAGCGCCGGTTTGATCTGGGCATACGCTGCCTTCACGGCCTGTCGGATCATATCTGGAGTATCTCCCTTCTCAGGCTGCTCTTCAGCTGCCGCAGGATTACCAAAGCCCCAAGGAGTTATAACGACCAATAGGGTTAAGATCGCCAGACACCTTATCATTCTTTGGCGCATAAAATACCTCTCTTTCCGTCTTGGGTAAACTGTTTACCCGTTTTTGTGCAAAAAAATTATAACACAAAGAGAATCTCCTTTTTCTATTCTTATTTCTCCTTATCTGTTTGTTTCCAATTGCTTAGATTGATTCGAGGCGCTTTTTTGGGTAAACTCCTGATTTTAAAACACACTACTGCAAATGTCTCAAATAAAATTTAGTTCAAATCCTTCAAAATTTCCTTAACCCCTTCATTATCAGGCGTGATCGTCAAGACCGTTTCAAATTCTTTTCTCGCCTGTTGTTTGTCACCCATTGTCAGCGCTGCAAATCCTAACTTTTCATGGATTGTTTCTAATTTTTTGTTCGTTTTTAAAGCGATCCCGTAGGCCGCCCTAGCTTCTTTGTATGCTTTTCGCTCGAACATCATATCGCCTAGCTCAAGAAGATCTTTCACATCCTGAGGGCTTAACCGATGCGCCTGTTCCAGCGCTTTGACGGCCTCGTCATACTCCTCGTTCATAATATAGTTTTTTGTGAGTAGAAAGTGCCCTTTGGGATCACCAGGCCACATCGCTATAATCGTTTCATACTGGCTGATGGCCCCTTCATATTCCTCGAGATCAGAATAGGATAATGCCAGGTTATAACGCATTTCCTTTTTCCCCGGGGAAGCCGTCACCGCAATACGAAAATGTTTGAAAGCCTTGTTGTACTCTTTTCGCTTGGCATAAATTTTACCGGCGAGGTCATGCGCGTCGGCATAAAAAGGATCGATACGGATGGCTTCTTCTAACTCCTTTAAAGCGACATCATCAAGGTCCAGAGATTCCAATGTATAAGCCCTGTAATAAGGCCGGTATGGACGCACGCGCAGTGTTCCAATTTTAAAAAGGTTCGCCTCCGGCGCTTTCCATTTAGCCAGGTCGATCTCAAATTGGTCAATAACCGTTTTATTGGCCTCGACATCTTTGAGGAAAATAACAGCATCATAGTTAAAATAAACAACGCGCCAATCTTCATGTTCATAGAGGTAATTTAAGAATCTCTTTGGGATAAGTTGGCGTGACGAATTCAATAGGGCCCCTGTGATCTGATATTGATCAAACGTTTTTTCAATTAATTCAGCACTCCCATATTCCCATACTTCTTGATATGTCCGGAAAAATTCCCCGCCATACACTTCGGTCCTCCCATCGATAAACACCTTGATATCGGGGTGTGTCCGGCCTAATATATAGGCCCCGGAATTAAAATCATTGAAGAAATTCCCCTTTATCTTTTGTTCAACAAGAAAATCGACAGCTTTATCGGGATAGCTCCTTTGGGAAATGCCGCCAAAGTCGCTCTTCAATTCGTACTTGTCAAAATCATAATAGCTGTGCATCGAGATCGTTTGATAATAATTAAACATCCACAATAAAAACAAAATGTTAATAATGATCGTTGTCAGATACTGGAATTTCTTCTGCGTAAAGCGGATCGGGACAATGTCTTTCGGGTCGATATTGATGATATTCGTGATAAGCACCAAATACGCGGCAAAAGCAAAGAAAATTGTATTGCGTACGGCCATTAGCGAAAAAATAAGGAACACCAGCCAAAATAATAAGGCGCTGATATCGATCCGGCGCCGGTTAAAAATAAACGAAATAAACGACAGGCCAATCATCACTTTGTAATACAGGTAATGGCTCTGGTCAAATAGGGTTTGCCCCGTAATCGGCTGCTTGAGTTCTTGTATATGTTTAAAAAATATTTTATTCTCACCGGAAAGTGAGAAAAAGACATTAATCGGATACCAGGCGCCTTTAACGAATAACGGGTTGAACAAACAGGCTAAAACAACAAAGAAAAAGATCTTTTTGATCCTGTCGTATTCATCATCACTTAATTTCCCGGACTCATTCCACTCATAGGG
>JAGLQN010000332.1 GCA_023136835.1 Candidatus Omnitrophota bacterium
TAGCATCGTCAAGGAAACAACCATAACCTGCATCGTAATGAGCCCCTGCGCCCCCCAGGCATTAAAAATATTATAAACAACAACCTGGAATAACCATTCGTGATTGACCCAAGCCGTGCCCGCGATAGAACAAGAAAGAACATCGACGCTGGGAACAAACCTGTGAAGGGTAATAAACCTGCCCATCGCCAAATGCAGCCATAAGTCGAGGTCTTTGACCTCAATATTAGCGCTCACAACAAGTACAGCAAATATCGCCGCCAGCGAGAAAAGCCCAAAGATATAGTCTACTTTTTTCCAGAAATTATCGCTCATCATCATCCTTAGGATTAAAAATTTCTTTCTGCTGCTACTTTTGTGCCTCACTGATCATTGACAATAAGACTAACGCGTCCGGATCGTCCGGCTTACCGGCCAATACCCTTTGGCATTGCTCTTTTGCCTTTTGCAATTCGCCTAAATGATAAAGCGCAAAAGCGATCTGGTAACGTACTTGTGCATCATCAGGGTCTACAAGCTTTGCCTTGCGCAGGCTTTCAAATCCCCGGGCAAATTCTCCGCGTTCGTTATAGATCTTCCCCAAAATCTTATGGGCTTTAGGATTATAAGGCTCGATCCGCAGCGCCTCGAGCGCCTCATTTTCAGCTTTTTGCGGAAATCCCATATTGTAAAGCGCATAAGCCCGGTTAACATACCGGTAAGGTGTCACTTTATGCGTGCCGATCTTTAATAATTCGGCATCTTGTGTCTGCCACTGCGCCACATCCATCCGGTAGCGGTCGATCCATTGACGATTTACCGGAATATCCCTCAAGAACACTGTGGCATCATAATCAAAATAAACCAAAACCCAATCCTTATTGTCATAAAGATATCGAATAAACTTCTGGGGAGCTGGAACATAAACAGAATTTAGGAAAGCTCCTGTCAGATGATACCGATCAACGGCGTCTTCGAACAACACCGCATCTCCCTTCCACATTTTACGGTGTTTTTTATAAAATTTAGCGCCGTAGACTTCGGTACGCCCGTCGATAGACACTTTGATATTGGGCGACGTCCGTCCCAGCAAATACGCGCCTGAATTAAAGTCATTAAAGAAGTTTCCCCTGATATTGTTACCAACAAGAAAGTCAACCGCCTTATGGGCAAAATTACGCTGTGAAAGCCCTCCATATTCGCTTTTCCGCTCAAATTTATCAAAATCGTAGTATCCTCTTAACATCAATTGACTGCCGTAATTGATCATCCAAATGATCACCGCCGCCTTTAGGACTATCGAAGTGACCGCTTGGAACTTCGGGTTGTTCCATCGCGACGGTAAATATTCATCTATCGACATGTATTGAAAATTGGCAAGAAAGGCAAAGTAAGCACTAAAAGCAAAGAAAACGATATTGCGAAGAGCGGCCAGAGAAAATAAAAGGAAAATAAGCCAAAGTAAAAATATATTCACATCGATCTTACGGCGGTTGAATACAAAACTTAAGAACGATATGATGATAAGCAGTTTATAATGAAAATACTGCCGCCAAGATAATATCGTGTTCCAAGTAAATAAGCTTTCCAGTTCCCTGATCTGGTTAAAAAAGACCTTTGACTCTCCTCCAAGTGAGAAAAAAACACCTATCGGATACCAGGCCCCTTTAACAAAATAAGGATTCACCAAGCAGGCAAGAATCACAAACAAAAGCATCAGTTTTAAACGCTTGTATTCCTCATCGGACAACCGTCCTATCTGATTCCATTCAAAGGGAAGAACTATTGCGCGCTTCACCCATTCGGCCACCAGGCTAACCACGACAAGAATAGGCCCGAAAATAAAAAATCCGTGCATGTTCGTCCAGACAATTTGGATCAAAACGGCTGCCCATATCGACCAACGTTTATCCAAATCCATGCCAAGAATACAAATATAGAGCGTAAAGAAAAGTAGGCTGAAAATATCAGGCCGCAATGTTAAACGAATTTGATAGACCAAAAGCACTAAAAGCAAAATGACTATAGGGCCAAACTGACGCTCGCGCGTATACCCCAGAAACAATAACAACGCGAATGTAACAAAGACAAACGCGACCTTTAAGCTAATAAGCCCTTCGATGCCAGCATTGCTGTAAACTGAGTAAATAAATGTTTGAAACAGCCATTCATGATTGATCCAGGGAGTATTTACGATCGTGCAGGAAAGAAAATCAACTTTCGGAATAGAGAGGTTCTGGACAATGT
>JAGLQN010000333.1 GCA_023136835.1 Candidatus Omnitrophota bacterium
GACACAAGGCTTTTCAGGCCTCTGCTCTACCAACTGAGCTATCTCGGCATCAATTTTCCTTTAATCAATCAAGTTTATTACCCAGAGAAAATTGCTGCCGTACTCATTTCCTTTAAAAATATCCAGACAAATGAGTGCGGCAACAATCTAATATATTAATCCCGAATTCCCAAGTTTTAAGCCAACATTCTACCCAACCTACCCAAAAATGTCAATTAATAAACAAACCGTAAACGGATCCCGGGAGTCCGTTTGGATTAGGCTTGAACCAATTACTCATTCACGCGGCTCATGATCTTAACGAAAACATCCTGGGCAAGAGAGATCCTGGGAAGATAGGCTTTGCGGGCTTTCACCGTCACTTTCGCAGTCGTTACACCCAGAGAGACAATCGTCACCGTTATCTTAGCGCCGCTGATACTGGCCAGAATCATGCCTCCGGTTTCGTTCTCCTCTTTGATAAGCCCCATAACCGAGAGAACTTCAATAGCCGCATCCCACACCATCGCCGTATCGCTCGCCGTGATCCCTTCAACCGTGTCCGGACTGACAATATACCCGCCAACAGCTCCTATTCCACCGACAACCAGGTAAATGCATCCTGAAAAAGAAAATAACAGCGGGATTAATAATACTGCGATCAATGCGCTTTTTGAAATATTGAGAAATTTCACGACTTGCTCCTATCTCTTACTCTTACATTAAATATTGTTTAATTTTCTTTTCTCCCAATGTTTTTTCCACGGCCGCATGGAAATAAACAGCGCTACGATCAGGGCAACGACCAGCCAATCACGCCCAACCATTAGAATCGCCATCCATGAATATCCTTCATATGGTGTTGATATTTCCATCTTCAGGTCATTGATCAACAGTATGATGAGAACCAGCGGCGTAATGATCTTGATGCACACGTCCCAGAAAGCCGTTAGCGTTTTCCCTGTCGCGTGATCGATATGCTCCCTTAGCTTGCTCGCCTTAAAAACCCATCCAATAATAAGACATTCCAGAATCCCGATGGCAACCAGGCCGTAATGCGTGACGAAATGATCCACAATATCGATCCAATAGAGCCCGCTTTTGGCCGTAAAAATAATGCTTCCGACAAATCCGGTAATGCAGACGACCGAGACAACCGGCCCGCGCGAATAATGGAACTTGTCAATGATTGCCGAGGAGAACGCTTCCACCAGGGAAACGGCGCTTGAGAGCCCGGCGATCACGAGCGATCCGAAAAAGACGACCCCGAAAAGATTGGCAAAGGCTGGCATTAAACTGATCGCCTGCGGGTAGGTCACGAACGCCAGTCCAATGGTCTCTTTGACAACTTCTGAAACCGGCTGGTTGGTCGTCACCGCCATGTAACCGAGCGTTCCAAAAACGGCAAAGCCCGCGAAGAATGAGAACGCGCAGTTTCCGATGCAGATAATCAGCGCGTCCTTGACAATATCGGCCTTGCGCGGCAGGTATGAAGCATACGCGATCATAATGCCGAAAGCCAGCGAAAGGGTGAAAAAAATCTGCGAGAACGCGTCGATCCAGATTTGGGGATTTTTGAGCATCGCAAAGTCCGGCCTTAAGTACACCTTCAGTCCTTCAGCCGCCCCTTTGAGATTGACGCTCCAGATAACAAGGACCGAGATCAACACGAATAATAACGGCATAAATATCTTGTTGGCCCGTTCAACACCTTTCTGCACACCGAAGAAAACAATCAGCCAGCTGAAGAACCAGACAAAGATCAAAGCGAAGATGATTGAGACCCGGATATCGCCAAAATCAAACGGCCCGGAACTGATCTGCAGGAATTGGTTGAAAAAGAAATCGTTGGGGTCGCTCCCCCACGCCAGGCTGAAGGAAAAAAATACATAGCGCAGGCACCAGGAAATCACCACGGAATAATACAGCATGATCCCGTACATCGCACAGATCACCGCCCACCAGCCGCACCATTCCCAATGCGGATCGACTTTCGCCAGCGACATCGGTGACGACCCGCGCATTTTGTGACCGATCCCCAATTCCAGGATCATCAGCGGGATGCCGACCACAAAAAGAGCGACCAGGTAGGGAATGAGAAATGCGCCTCCCCCGTTTTTGTAACACAGATAGGAAAAGCGCCAGATATTGCCGAGCCCGACGGCAGAACCAAGAGCCGCCAGGATAAACCCCATGCGGGT
>JAGLQN010000334.1 GCA_023136835.1 Candidatus Omnitrophota bacterium
ATCGTAGTTAAATATTTAAGGAACAACACACGCTTTATGCTCCATAAATTGAGCGCTCATTAAAGGAGAATCGATATGGCTCTTTTGCAATCAATTGTAATCCCACTGGGCACCCCAATGCCTGATTTTAAACTAAAAAACCCTTCCGACGAAGAATTTGAGGGAGCAAAGTTATTCGGTGAACGGGGCCTTTTAGTCGGGTTCTTGTGTAATCATTGTCCTTATGCGATCGCTGTTTGGCCGCGTTTTGTTCGATTAGCCGAATATGCCAAGAGCATGGGAATTAATGCCGTGGCGGTCAATCCCAATATTAACCCGGATTATCCCGAAGATGCTCCGGAGAAAATGACCGGGAAGATCAGAGAATGGAATATTGATTTTCCATATTTGGTTGATGAACGCCAAAATATCGCGCGCGCGTTTAAAGCCCAATGTACTCCGGATATTTTTCTTTTTAATAGTGAAAAGAAACTGGTCTATCATGGGCGCATTGATGATAATTGGCAAGATGAAAATAAGGTCACAAGGGAAGAGTTAAAAGAAGCGATTGAACATTGTGCAAGCGGCCAGGGAATAACTAAGGACCAGAAGCCATCGATGGGCTGTTCCATTAAATGGCTTAATACATAAAAATATCTCAGAATGAATGATGTTTTGGAAATACGCTCAAACACAGCGCGTCCGTTTTGAGGATGCTTTAAAGCATATCTACGATTGTGAATATCGAAAGGCCGAGACGACTATTCTTTCGCTTTCCGGAATCCTTCACATGAAAGATAGAAAGGTCGTCGTCCTTGTATCCAAAATGGAGAAGCGCGGCCTTGTGCGAATTTTAAGCGGCGGTATCCATTTGACCCCGCATGGAAGGGCCTGGGCGCTTCAGGTGATCCGCGCCCACCGCTTGTGGGAAAGTTATCTTGTTGATGCAGTCGGTGTTCCCTTGGAAAAAATTCATGAACAGGCGGAACACAAAGAGCATACGATTACTCCTGCGCAGGCCGACCAGTTAGAATCGCAATTAGGTTTCCCTTTACACGATCCTCACGGCGATCCCATTCCGAATGCTGCGCATAAAATCGAAGAAAACCATGGCATTCCTCTCGTTGATTGGCCGGTCGATAAACTCGCGCGGATCATTCATATTGAAGACGAGCCTGTAACGATCTTCGAGCAAATTCTTGCTGAAGGGCTCCTGCTGGACGTATGTCTTAAGATCTTAAAGTCCGACGGAAAAGGATTGCATCTCTGGACAAATGTTCAGGAATGCTGGCTGGCGCCAGTCGTAGCCGCCAACATTTTTGTTGAGGAAGCACCCCAATGGGCTGAGGAGATCAGCACTGAACCTTTGTCTGTTTTAAAGCCCGGAGAGCGCGGAAGAATACTGGCGCTGAAGTCTCAGGGTTTAAGCCGGCGCCGGTTTTTAGATCTTGGTTTGCTTCCGGGAACCATGATCGAAGCTGTTATGCCTAGCGCCCTGGCTGAGCCTATAGCGTACAAGGTTCGTGAAACCATGATTGCCCTGCGCCGAGAACAAACCCAACAAATTTTAATCAAAAAAATTACAACCTGATAAAAATGTCTGATCAAAATAAGAACATAACACAACCGTGTGATCAATGCCGTGTTTGCAATGAAAACCTTTTTCATCTCGGAGTTGATCTAACGAACTGGGACTATATTGTCGCATTAGCCGGCAATCCGAATACCGGGAAAAGTACAATATTTAACGCGTTAACTGGCTTACGGCAACATACAGGAAATTGGCCGGGAAAGACCGTGACCAGGGCGGAAGGCGGCTTTCATTACGCAGATAAACGTTATAAACTTATTGACCTGCCCGGAACATATTCGCTTCTTTCCGCATCTGTCGATGAAGAGGTCGCCCGTGATTTTATCCTTTTTGGCCGGCCACACTGTACGATTGTGACTGTCGATTCAACATGTTTGGAGCGTAATTTGAATTTAGTGCTGCAGGTTCTTGAGATCACGGATAAAGTCGTCATCGCTCTGAACCTTTTTGACGATGCGCGGCGCAAGGGTATTGAGATCGATCATAGGCAGCTATCACGGGACCTGGGAGTACCCGTCATCCCGACTGTGGCCAGAACACAAGAGGGATTAAAGGAGCTTTTAGCTGCTGTTTCTGAAATTGTCAGTAGTAATATTAAAACAGCCCCTTATCGCATCAAGCGGACAGGGCCCTTGCAGGCATCACTCGATGAGATCTCAGGAATGATCAAGGACATTTATCCCGGATTGCCCAATGTGGTCTGGGTGGCCATGCGTATTCTCGAGGGGGACTCTCGTATGCGCGAAGCTTTGCTTGACGGAACTTTAGCAGACTTGACAGATATGCGGAGTCATTCATGAACCAGCCGGAAAACAATTCCAGTGCCAATAATATTATTTCACGGGCCGACCAGCTTCGGCGAACCCTGCAGGCTTCGTTCCATGAAGAGGTCGTCAAGTCTGTTTATGAGAATGCTGAGCGAATATCTAAAGCGGCGATCCGCCAGGAAGGAACCCGGTACGGAAATCTTGACCAGAAAATTGACCGCTTTCTGACATCGCCAATAACCGGTTTGCCTGTTATGGCTCTGATCCTCGCGAGTATTTTCTGGGTAACTATTGTCGGCGCGAATTATCCGTCGAAGATGATCGCGGATTTCTTATTTTGGGTTGAGGATTTGGCTTCTGGATTGTTCACACAATGGGGAGCGCCTTGGTGGCTGACCGGATTCATCTGGCATGGTATTTATCGGGGCCTCGCTTGGGTCGTTGCAGTGATGCTCCCGCCGATGGCGATTTTCTTTCCTATGTTTACCTTTTTTGAAGATTTGGGATATCTCCCAAGGGTGGCTTTCAATATGGACCGTCTCTTTAAGAAATGCGGGGCGCATGGCAAACAGGCCTTAACCATGAGCATGGGATTCGGTTGCAATGCCGCCGGTATTATCGCAA
>JAGLQN010000335.1 GCA_023136835.1 Candidatus Omnitrophota bacterium
TCGTTAAGAGAAATCGCGAAGGCGCAAAGGGTCGCGGTAAGGATACATTTATTAAATTTAGCTGACCTTATTGAATTCTATGCCTTGGATTATGAGTTAGATATTCATACGGCAAGATTACAAAATACAGGGCAGGGAGAAGCCTTTTTGGATGAACACCGTTTGGAGAAACTTAGGGAATCTTCTGAGAGTATAGAGGCAATCGCGCGGGCCCTTGATGGGATTATCCCGGCGGAATCAGATAAAGAGACCCTTGTTAAAATAAACGAACTAATTAATCAAAAAGAGGATTTAGTAACACGGGCATTGGATTTAGTTAAGGATATTTTCGGAAAAGGAAGAGTAACGCAAACTTTGCTCAAAAAATTAAATTATAGAATAACAAGGCAGATACTTAAATTTGTCAAAGAGTATATAAAGGATGTAGCAGGCAAAAACAAATCTTCTTTGGCCTATAAGGAAACTTTGGCGCGGCCTTTAGAGATCGCCAGGGAAACCGGTAAGGCGGAGGCTGTTATAGGGATGCCTTTCTATACGGAAAAAGATACTTTCGGAAATGTTTTCAGCTGCCTTATGCGGGGAACCGATCCCGAAAAGCAAAGCGTCATGATTCCAATCGGTGAGGCAGTGTCCGCTGAACTTTTAGAAATCGCGCGAAATGTCAAATTGCAAAAGAACGTGCGCCGGATAGCATTCCTTAAAGACACGCTTCTTAAGGGCAAAGGCTGGAGTATGCGGATGATGATGGAAATAGCTCAAGAATTAGGGGCCGATATCTGTTTTGTTGACGCTGATGAAAGAAGGGTAACGCCGGACTGGACCAAATTGCTGCTTATGCCTATACAAAGAGAAGGGTTTGATTATGTCTGTCCCCGCTATACCCGTCATCACCATTCAGCCACTATTACTAACCATATACTTTATCCTTTAGTCAGCAGTGTCTATAAAACAAAGGTTCGCCAGCCGATCGGGGGTGAATTTGGGGTATCGAATAAATTAATCAAAGTCTACTTAAAAGATTCGGAGGTATGGTTTACGGAAGTAGGAACCTATGGAGTCGATAATTGGATGACGACAGAGGCTATAGTAAACGGGGCAAAGATCGCCGAAGTTGACTTAGGCGTAAAAGCTCACTCCTTCAGCAATTTCGAGAAGAGAGAGGTGATGTTCCGGCAGGTGATGGAAATTGTTTTTGACTACATAATTAAGAATGCCGGATGGTGGAAAAAACAAAAAGAAATAAAATCTGTTCCTTTAATCGGCCCCCTAAAGAGGGAAGAACCGGAACTTATCAAACAAGACTGGAGGCGATGGACGGGCAGGTTTAAAGATAATTTTAATCTATCACGCAATATTCAAGTTTATGAAGGGGTGCTTTCCCCGGAGCGGTTCAAGGAGTTGGAGCGTATCGCGGCGCGGGATATAGACGGACTTTA
>JAGLQN010000336.1 GCA_023136835.1 Candidatus Omnitrophota bacterium
GACGAAGGAAATGGATATTATAATTGTAGTTGGACTGTCCCACTGGCTTTGAGTTCTGAATTATATGATGTTCGATTGAATGTGAGCGAGGCGAATTATAATTCTGACACTAATTTATTTTTAGATGAGTTTGAAATTATAACAGATATTCCAGTTTTAGTTCTTGAGGCTCCTGATTATGAGGATGACGGAGGTTGGGGTGAAGAATGGAGTTTCTGGGTTAATTTAAATGATTCTAATATAGGTGACGTTAATGTGAGTTTATATTTTTCAACTGATAATGTTAGTTGGGTATTGCAAGATACGGTAAATGAGACTTGTCCTTGTACAAATGCTCCTATTGAATTTTGGATAGATGAGGCTTGGAATGAATCTTATATAGGAACTTCTTATTTCCAATTCAGAGCTGATGATTATCATTTGGGTCTTGATAATGTTTCGGCTAGTGAGATTGTTTTGAAGGATGATACTAGTTCAACTGCTACCTCTGGGGTTGATGTGAATTTGGATAGAAATGGTAGTTCCTCGGTTTCTTTGGAGGTTACTATTTCAGATATTGATAATGATGGAGTGGTAGATGCTGGAACTTCTTGTGGTATATGGGTGACTACTGATGGTGTTAATTATGGAGCTAGAAATGATGGTGTTACAACTGGGAATGTTTGTTCTTATAACTTCGACCCAGACACTTCTTATACCGTTGGTCCTCAAAATTTTATTGGAGGAGTTTCTGGTGATTCTGATTACAATGATGCTAATTCTTCGGTTGCTAGTTTGACTTTGATTGGTTCGCTTATTTCTGAATTGAGTGCTCCTCTTGGTGGTCAAGAATATGATGCTACTGATGTTATTGATTTCAGATGGAATGTAACTGGCGACGCTGGTGAGTTGGTTCCAAATGCTGATGATTTAAGTGTTGAGATAGTTAACACGGTCGGGGGCAGTACAACTGTTTGTAATTTTGGACAAATTAATAACGAAGGTGCTGGTTGGTACAATTGTAGTTGGACTGTCCCACTGGCTTTTAGTTCTGAGTTGTATGATGTTCGAATTAATTCGAGTGAACAATATTATAATAATCAGAGTGATTTGTTTTTGGACGAATTTGAGATTGTGACTGATGTTGTTAGTTTAACTGGTATTACTTTTGTAAATGAGGATGATGGAGGCTGGGGTGAAGAATGGAATTTCTCTGTTGATGTAAGTGATTCTAACACTGGAAATGTTGATGTGGATTTATACTTTTCAACTGATAATTCTTCTTGGGTTTTACAAAATTCAACTACTCTTGTTTGTCCTTGTGCCAGTAGCGAAGTGAAATTTGTTAGAGATTCTGGTTGGAATGAAACATATATTGGAACTTCTTATTTCCAATTCAGAGCTGATGATTTGCACTTGGGTTTTGATAATACTACTGCTGAAGTGAATG
>JAGLQN010000337.1 GCA_023136835.1 Candidatus Omnitrophota bacterium
CCTTTTTTTAATTTCATCCAATAATTCGCGATGCAAAGTATGGAACAATATTAAACATGATTATAGCAATTTTGTATTGTGCCAAATATTGAAAATAAGCTTGTGATAGATGTTTTTCATCCAAATCAAACATTTTGCCATGGATACGTGATGCTACTCCACGAAAGGCAATGATAAAAATTGACGAAAACATCAGTAATCCAATATTGATAACTGAGCACCAGCCTAAAAATGTCCTTAGAGTTTCAGTCGTCATAAAATCCTCCTTTTTTTGTTATTCTACTCTAAACAAAAAGCCAGCGCGAGTAATTTACTCACAACGGCTTAGGTAATAACTCCCGACTATTAACAAGTTTCGAATTTATTCTAAAAATAACTCTCTCGATTTTATCGGAAGCGATTCTTTGTTTTTAGGCAAATCTTTACCAGCATAAGCATAACTGGAACCTCGATTAAGACCCCTACAACCGTTGCTAAAGATGCCCCCGAAGATAATCCGAATAACACCGTAGATGTTGCGATAGCAACCTCAAAATGATTGCTTGCTCCAATGAGCGCCGATGGGGCAGCATCCACATAAGGAAGTTTTATCCATTTTGCCAACATATACGTTAAGCCAAATATCAGGCATGTCTGAATAAATAATGGAATAGAAATCAAGAGTATCGTTTGTGGCTGCTGAATAATTAATTCTCCCTTGAAGGAAAACAATAAAACAAGCGTTACCAGAAGTGCCGAAATCGAAATAGGCGTTAATCTATGCAAGAATTTCTCTTCAAACCATTCAGCTCCCTTCTGAGCAAGAATCCATTTTCTGGTATGGTATCCTAAAAATAGCGGTAAACCAACATAAATTAAGACCGACAAAAGAATAGTTTGCCAAGGAATAGGCATTTTATTAACACCTAGCAACCACCCACCTAGAGGAGCATATAAAAATAACATCGTAAGGGAATTTATTGCCACCATAACAAGCGTATGTCCATCATTCCCTTTAGATAAATGCCCCCAAACAAGAACCATTGCCGTGCAGGGCGCGATACCCAGAAGAATACAGCCCGAAATATAAGACCTATACAGCTCAACCTGTTCCCCGCCTTTAATAATCTCAACCCCTGGCAGCCAACCTTTAAATAAAACACCAAGAAACAATGTTGAAATGGCTAGCATCGTAAAGGGCTTGACGCACCAATTAACAATCAGAGTCAGTATCACTGGCTTAGGACTCTTGCCCGCTTTAATAACTTCCGCGAAATCAATCTTAACCATAATGGGATACATCATAAAAAACAGACATATAGCAATCGGAATGGAAACTTGATAGACGGAAAAACTATCTAATGTAACCGCGATATCAGGAAAGAATTTCCCCAATAGAACGCCAATACCAATACAGGCAATGACCCATACTGTTAAATATTTCTCAAAAAAACCTAAATTTCTTTCTTCATGAATTATTTTTTCCATTGAGTTTTCCATTCTTCGTTAAAACAAGCCGACAACTAAATATTTCCACATAAAATAAAGACCCACAAGAATAAATACTATACCCGTTATTCTTTTTGTCACAAATTCAACCCTGGCCGTATTTTGAAACCACTTACTAAATGATTTTACGCCAAAAACAATGCCCAGCGCAAAAACTACGACAGGGATTCCCGTCCCAATGCCATACATAAAGGGGTGTATTATTCCAATCTTACTGCTCAAAGCTAGAGGGATTAAACTGCCAAAAAATAATGCCGCAGCAATAGGACAGAACGATAAAGCAAAAAGCACCCCTAGGAGAAATGCCCCGACAACACCCGCCTCTGCTAACTTGTCTTGTTTGTCCTGGGAAAAAGATAGTGATGGAACATTAAACTTAAAAACGTCTAGAAGGAATAGCCCCACAAT
>JAGLQN010000338.1 GCA_023136835.1 Candidatus Omnitrophota bacterium
CTTTAAAGGACCAAAAATTGATGATATAATGCCCGCGATACGCGGGGCACCAGAATATTAGACGCAAGATAATGTAATGAATTTCGATCACGAAACTGAAAAACAAAACAGCCGACAAAAGATCGCTGAAGCGGCCGATGCTAGGACGCTCGAGGCTGTTCGTGTGGAATATTTAGGAAAAAAAGGAAAGCTGACGGCGATGTATGCGAATTTGGCTGTATTGTCGAAGGAGCAGAAACCCGAAGAAGGCAAAAGGATCAATGAATTCCGCAATACCGTAACACAGCTGATCGAAGAGAAAAAAAACGAGATCGCGGCGAAGGCGCGGCAAGGGTCTCAAAAACAGCTGGATGTGACGATTCCCGGAGTAGCTCATCCGGTAGGGCATGCGCATATATTAACGCAAACGATCGATGATATCTGCTCGACTTTCGAACAGATGGGTTTTGCTGTTCAAGAAGGCCCGGAAATTGAGACTGAGTTTAATAATTTTACCGCGCTCAATATCCCTGAAGATCATCCCTCCCGCGATGGATTTGATACTTTTTATTTAAAGGAGCCTGACCCGACAGATAAAAAAGTGAATTTGTTGTTACGCAGCCAAACGTCTCCTGTACAGATCCGCATCATGAAGGAGTACAAGCCCCCGCTCGCCTTTGTCGTTCCCGGAAAAGTCTATCGCCCTGACGCCGTAGATGCAAGCCACTCGTTCATGTTCCACCAGATCGAAGGATTGTTGGTCGATAAGGATGTTAAATTCTCTGATCTTAAAGGGCTGCTAACGGTTTTTCTAAAACGTCTCTTTGGGGAAAAGATCAAAATGCGCCTGCGCCCGCACTTTTTCCCGTTTACAGAGCCTTCAGCGGAAGTAGACATCGCTTGTTATATCTGCGGAGGAAAAGGATGCTCTGTCTGCGGACGTAAAGGATGGCTTGAAATTATGGGGTGTGGAATGGTTCATCCGCGGGTTTTTAAAGCTGTCGGTTATCCTAAAAGGAAATATACAGGATTAGCGTTCGGTCTTGGGGTTGAGCGCATGGCAATGTTAAAACACGGAATTCACGACATTCGTTTGTTTTATGAGAATGATGTTCGTTTTCTCGAGCAGTTTTAAGTAAAGGGTAAAGCGTTATTATGAAGATCAGTTTAAAGTGGTTAAAAGATTATGTAAGCCCGGGAATTTCTCCCGAGAAGCTTGCTTACAGGCTTACGATGGCCGGGCTTGAAGTCGAGAAGATCTTCTCCGCGGGTGGGGATACGGTATTTGAATTAGAGATTACGCCGAACCGACCGGACTGTTTAAGCATGCTGGGAATGGCGCGCGAAACCGCCGCCATCCTCAAGAAACTCCGGAAATTCCCCGCGATCAAGAAACGTGTTTGGCCTAAACAGAAATGTTCTATTGAGATCGACGACAAGAAGGCGTGCTCCCGGTATATCGGAACATTGATCGAAGGGGTTTCGATAAAAAAAGCGCAGGAAAAAGTGATCAAATATTTAACAATATTAGGAATGCGGCCCATTAACAACGTGGTTGACATCACCAATTTTTGTTTGATGGAAACAGGTCAGCCGCTGCATGCTTTTGATTATGATAAATTAGCCGGGGGAAAGATCATTGTCCGCCGGGCTCGTAAGGGGGAGAAGATTACGACTATCGATGATGCCGAAAGAGAGCTTGATCCTTCCATTTTAGTCATTGCTGATCAAAAGCGGGCTGTCGCTATTGCGGGTGTCATGGGAGGAAAGGATACTGAAGTAACAGAAAGGACAAAAAACATTCTTTTGGAAAGCGCCTATTTTGATCCCATCCTGATCCGGCGGGCATCAAGAAAGTTAGGGCTAAGCAGCGATTCTTCCTACCGTTTTGAAAGAGGGGTTGATTATAAGACTGTTGAAGCCGGGGCCGCGCGCGCTATTGATCTTATTCTTCAAAGTGCCCAAGGGAAAATAACAAAGCGTTCTGATGTGATTGTCGCCAAGAAAAAAGCGCATCAAGAGCGGATCACGATATCGAAAGACACGATCAATAAACGTATCGGGGCGGTGTTTAGCGCCGCGCGATACAGGGATATCTTAAAGAGATTAGACTTCAGCGTTACCAGCAGTAAAACAGGCACGTTTAAGATTGCCCCGCCGTCTTTCCGCGAAGATATCAAGGCGGATGAGGATATTGTCGAGGAAGTTGCGCGGATCATTGGGTATGACAATTTGCCCTTAAGCTTTCCCCAGGTCAAGGCGTCCGCGATCCTTCCTGACCCGAAAAGGATCGCCCGTCGAAAAACCCGGGACCTGCTCCTTGCCCAGGGGTTTAATGAAGTGATCACCTACACGATGATCAGCCGAAAGGACCTGAAGCGGTCAAATCAAGAAGATATTCAAAGCGTCGAGATCTTTAATCCGCTGACGCAGGATCAGGATATTATGCGCCCGTCCATGCTGCCCAGCCTGTTGACGATCGTTCTTTCTAATGTTAACCGGGGGCAAAAAAACATAAGATTTTTTGAAACAGGAAAAATCTATACGAAAAAAGAAGAAAAGGATGTTTTAGGCATTATTATAACGGGGGTCAGGGGCAATGATTGGCGCCAGACCAAGAAGGAGGACGAAGATTATTACGACCTGAAAGGCTCTCTTGAGCAGGTCCTGGATAGGCTTGGCGTTCAAAAGACGAAGGTGCAATTTAAATCTGATCAGAAGAAATTTTTTACCGTGGGGCAAAGCGCATCTGTTTTTATTGAAGGAAAAAAAGCCGGCGTTATCGGGAAGGTCGAAGATAATGTTTTAGACCGGTGGGATATCAAGCAAAAGAATGTTTTGTTTGCCCAAGTAGACATGGACGACGTATATGCGCGGAAAAAACAGCAGCTTAAGTACAAACCTGTTTCTGAGTTCCCCTCGGTGAGCCGTGATATCAGCTTGGCTGTGCAGCCTCATGTGACGGCGCATGACATCGAACGCGCCATTCGCGCGACTGTTGAATATGATAAGCAAGTCATTCTGACGGAACTTAAGTTTATTGAAAAATACGAAGGAGAAAAGATTTCGAAAAAACAACGTGGCTTGATTTTCTCTCTGAGATATCAATCGCGCTTGGCGAGAACGCTGCGAGATGAAGAGGTCACAGAAGCGCATGAAAAGGTTTGCGATGTCCTGGTGAAGGAACTTGGCGTTATCCGCAGGTAAGCCGGGACAAAAATCAATATTAAGCAGCGAATAAAAAAAATAGTGCTATAATAAAGATAAATCCCTGCAGTGTACGTTAGAGGCCACTTATAAAGAACCAATTAATGAATACGGGATGCTAAACCTCCAGGATGTCTGTGGATATTCTGGGGAGGTTCCCACTTAGTGAGCAGGTTCACTTATTCTTAGGCGCGACGGCATAGCGGGGATTTTTTATAGATAAACAAAGGCATGGAAAGCTTTCGTTTCCCTGGTTTTTGCGGTTCCCGCCCGAAAAATGTGGCAGAAGCCCCCTTTAAGGACTCCTATCTTATTGAAATGGAACGGTTTGCGACATAAAAGACGTCTCCGATTTTCCAGTTGTATATTCTATGAAAAAATGATAATATAAATAGCTTAAATTAGGATTAAACACAATTTATATTAAAAAGGACTATAAACTTACAGGCAGTGCATAACAAATTGAAGAGAATTCTTAGAGAAAAGATATTAACTCTTTTAAGAAATCAGAAGGAGGAAGAGCGGTTAGTCAAGAGCTTGGCTATTGGTAATAAGCTTTTTCAAATGGAAGAATTCCAGAAAGCAGAAACTATTCTTTTTTATGCGTCTTTTGATGGGGAAGTGGAAACGTTTGAAATGATGAGAGAAGCGCAAAAGCTAGGAAAAACAATAGGATTGCCCGGGATTATCAAGGATGAGAGAAAAATTGTCCCGACAGCTGTGGCGTCTTTGGAAGCTGATCTTGAAACAGGCCCGTATGGCATTCAACAGCCGAAAATAGATCAGGACCGAACGTTGAGAGAAGATCTCCTTGATATGGCGATTGTTCCCGGCGTTGCTTTTGATAAAAAAAACAATCGTTTAGGACGGGGCGGAGGATATTATGACCGGTTTTTGGCGTCATTGCCTCCTAGCGTTTTAACAGTCGGATTAGCTTTTGATTTTCAAATAGTAGATTCCCTATCTTTCCAAGAGAAGCATGATATTCCCGTATCCTGCGTTCTTACCCATTGATCGCTGTTTTTTTGTTTCTCCAGAATTCTTCCTTCTCACAATTATTATTACCCCCAAATGGACATGCTGTTTTTACGGTGTGGGAAAGAACAAGGAGACCCTTCCTAAAGCGCACTGGCTCTTCTTAAAAGTTTTAAGGAAAAGCGTCGCGGTCGGATGAAGAAGTTTCTTATGAACCATTTGGGTTAAAATTCTTAGGGCTTGAGAGAGGAGCACTTCCAATGTTAAATGATACAAACATATATACACAAAGTGTTGTCAGTTGGCTGGTTTTTGCCAGTATTTTCTTTGCCGGATATTTATTAAGATGGTTTTTTGCCGGGAAAAAGCTCAAAGCGGCCGAAACAAAGGCCAATCGCTTGAAGGATTCTGCCCAAAAAGATGCTGATAATTGGCGAAAAGAAGCTGAATTGCAAGGGAAAGACCTGATGATCAAATTGCGCCAGGATTTTGAGCGGGAAACGAAATCTCGCCGTGAAGAAGTCCTCAG
>JAGLQN010000339.1 GCA_023136835.1 Candidatus Omnitrophota bacterium
AGAAAATCTTAATAAATTGATTGAAGAGGAAAAACAGAGGCTTCAGAAGATTTCTTCGATGAACGAGGAGGAAGCCAAAAAGCTTCTTCTTTCACGGGTTGATGAAGATTTGCTTCAGGAAAAGGCTTTGCGTATTCGTCAAGCGGAGGAGGAAATCAAAGACACGGTCGATAAAAAAGCCCGCACTATCATTGGAGCCGCGATCCAGAGGTGTTCTTCCGAACACACCGCGGCTTCAACCGTCACGGTCGTGATGCTTCCTAGTGATGAAATGAAAGGGAGGATCATCGGACGGGAGGGGAGGAATATCCGAGCTCTCGAAGCTGCCGCAGGTGTCGATATCATTATTGATGATACTCCGGAGGCGGTGACGATCTCAGGATTTGATATGTTTCGACGGGAGGTTGCCAAGATCGCTTTAGAGAATCTTATTGCCGATGGGCGCATTCATCCTGGCCGCATCGAGGAAGTTGTGGAAAAGGCCAAAAAAGAGATGGATGGGATCATCAAGGAAGAGGGAGAGAAAACCGCTTTTGATCTTGGAATTCACGGGATGCATATGGAACTTTTAAGACTGGTCGGACGTCTCAAATTCAGGACGAGTTACGGTCAAAACGGTCTTCAGCATACCAAAGAAGTGGCTATGCTCATCGGCTCAATGGCTTCGCAGCTAGGGTTGGACGCAAAGGTCGCGATGAGGGCCGGGATCCTTCACGATATTGGAAAAGTTGTCAGCCAGGACGTTGAAGAAGGAACCCATGCGGTTGTCGGTGGGAATTTATGCCGTAAATACGGGGAGTCGGAAGAGGTTGCCAATGCCATCGAGTCCCACCATGAAGAAGTCGAAATGACGTCTATCTATGGGGCGCTGGTATGCGCGGCTGATGCTATTAGTGCGGCGCGCCCTGGGGCACGGGCAGAAACTTTGGAAACGTATGTCAAGCGCCTGGAAAGTCTCGAGAAGATTGCGAATTCCTTTAAAGGGGTCAACAAGACTTATGCCTTGCAGGCAGGAAGAGAGATCCGTGTTATCGTCGACCCTGATAAGGTCAATGATGACGAGTCCATTGTGATGGCAAGAGATATCCGCAAGAAGATCGAAGAGGGGATGGAATACCCCGGGCAGATCAAGGTGATCGTCTTGCGCGAAAAGCGGGCGGTTGAATTTGCCAAATAATAAGATTTAGTATTTCGTTACTATCGTCTTGCAATGGGGGGATCATGAATATTTTGTGTATCGGTGATGTTGTTGGAAAGCCTGGCCGCCATGCGGTGGAAGGGCTTCTTGACAGCCTGAAAGAAGAATTCAAGATTGATTTTGTGATTATCAATGTTGAAAACGCGGCCGGGGGATCAGGAGTGACCTCTAAACTTGCCAGAGGGTTTTTCGCAATGGGGGGAGATGTCTTGACTTCGGGAGATCATATATGGGACCAGAAAGAATTGAAAGAATATCTTGATGAGGAAGAATTTCTTCTAAGGCCGGTTAATTTTCCGGAGGGGACCCCCGGACGGGGATGGTGCGTCAAGACAACGGCTTCCGGGGTTAAGGTCGGGGTGGTCAATATGATAGGGCGCGTTTTTATGCGGTATCATGTTGATTGTCCTTTTCGCGCTTTGGATGCGATCCTTGAGGAGATCAAAAAGGAAACGCCAAACATTATCGTTGACATGCACGCGGAGGCAACGAGTGAAAAAGTTGCTATGGGACATTATGTCGATGGACGGGTATCGGGGATCTTCGGGACACATACACATATCCAAACAGCAGATGAACATGTTTTGTCAAAAGGAACAGCCTACATTACAGACTTAGGGATGACAGGTCCTTTTGACTCGGTTATTGGACAAAAAAAAGAAAATATTATCCGCCGGTTTTTAACGAGCCTTCCTTTACGGTTTCACGTGGCTGAAGGGACCGCGCAGCTTAATGGAATCGTGATGGACATAGACGAACAAACAGGCAAGGCCCGCAGTATTATACGCTTGCAAAGGGGGTTTGAAGATCAACGGGAACAAGTGGAAAGACAAGAAAACTAAAACCATATTTGGCTTGTTGTAATTGACATCATGTATTATAATCCAGGAAGTTAAGAGTTATGATGAACAGAGCATAAAGTCTAGCCTGATGTTTAAGGAGGAATAAATGGGAGATTGGGAAGGATTAAATCGAAGAAAATTTCCAAGGGTTAATTATCCTTGTCTAGTTGTTATTCGTAATAATGATGATGATGGAAAAAATAATGTTATTTTGACCCACACAAATAATGTCGGTGTCGGCGGCATCTGCGTCATTTTAAAGCAGGATGTGAAAATGTTTAGTGAGGTCGAGCTCGAATTGGATTTGCTGGACTTAGGCGCGCATATATGCTGTAACGGAAAAGTAGTTTGGAATGTCCAGAGAAAGAATGAATCGCCGGACAAGCCGTTATTTTTTGATATTGGGATTGAATTTCTGAACATCCAAAATGAAGATCAAAGACGTCTGGGACGCATCGTTGATCGTCTGGTAAAAAATAACACGCAAAATTTAAACACAGAACACCCCTAACCGTACCCTGCAAAAAAATCATTCAGTTCTAAAGGTTTTCCATCCGTTTGTATCAGAGGCTTTTTCCGGGTTAAAGAAAGCCAAGATCTCCGGTTTTTATAAAGATTATTGAGAGCGCGATCGTTTCAAATAAACACGACCTTTTTCTACTACTTATGTAAGGTGATAAAATGGCCAAAGTAAGATTTGCCCCAAGCCCGACAGGATATTTGCATGTCGGGGGTGCCCGTACAGCCTTGTTTAACTGGATGTACGCGAGAGCCGCGCAGGGATCGTTTGTTCTGCGTATCGAGGATACGGACCGGCAAAGGTCAAAAAAAGAGTTTGAAGAAGAAATACTCGACAGCATGAAATGGCTCGGGCTTCCATGGGATGAGATATATTACCAAAGCCAGAGGTTTGATCTCTATCGCGAGCACGCTCAAAGACTCCTGGATGAAGGGAAGGCTTATAAGGAGGGCGAGGCCATTCTCTTAAAAATGCTGCCGCAGGAGATCAAAATTTATGATCTTATCCGCGGGGAGATCGTCTTTGATACGGCTAATTTTGTCGTATGTAGCGACGGAGGGGAGCCCGTTCTAGATAAAGACGGGAAAACTTCTTTAAAAGATGAAGTGCTGATTAAAGACGACGGGTCGCCGGCGTATAATTTCTGCTGTGTTGTAGACGATGCCCTCATGGATATTACGCATGTCATCCGGGGTGAGGACCACATTTCAAATACTCCAAGACAGCTGATGATCTATCAGGCGTTAGGGTTCAAGCTTCCCAAATTTGCGCACTTGCCTTTAATTATGGATGAAGGCGGCGGCAGGCTTTCTAAGCGGACCGGGGCGGTTGCCGTGAGTGATTACCGCAAGCAGGGGTTTTTGCCGGAAGCGCTCGTTAATTATTTAATGCTTTTAGGGTGGTCGCCGGGCGGCAATCAGGAAATGATGAGCCTCTCATCAGCTGTTGAGAAGTTCTCCATAAAGAAGGTCAATAAGGCAGCAGCAGCATTTTCGATGGACAAATTAAAATGGCTCAGTAACCAATATATCAAGCAGGCGGATACTGAACGGCTTGTGGATTTCATGATTCCTTTTTTGAAGGAAAAAAAGTATATTGGCGAGGATTTTGATAGGCAAAAAATAAAAAATAGTGTAAACTTATTTAAAGGGCGGATGGATACGTTCCTTGATTTTATTGAGAGAGCGGATTTCGTGTTTATTGACGAACTCCAAATAGACGGGGACGTTTTTCAAAAACATCTGTCGCGAAATAAGGAAAAAGAATTCCGCCTTTTAAGTGATCGGTTCGCCCAAACAGAGCCGTTTGATGTTGCTACAACGGAGAAAGTTTTCAGGAAAGTTGTAGCGGAATTAGGCATTAAGGCTTCCGATCTTGTCCATCCAGTACGCGTCGCGATCACGGGACGGGATGTTGGGCCGGGGCTTTTTGAAACGATCGTTCTTTTAGGAAAAGAAAAGACGGTTGAAAGATTGGCAAAAGTTTCTTGGTAGAAAAAGATTCTAAGCTCTTAATGATTAGGGAGGTCTGTATGCGTTCAAAAATATTTCTTGTCAGTATTTTAGGATTGATGTTTTTTATGCAAGGATGTAGTACCCTTAAAAATGTTGCGAAAGGAGCGAAAGAGGGGGCTAAGGAGGGGGCTAAAGAGGACTGGCAAGCCATTCGCAAGGCGGATGATTGGATGAGGGAAAATATGTGGTAGGAAAGACCTTTTCGCCTTTGATCTTTTTAAATAAAGTGTTTTTATGATGGTGCCCAGTATTTGTTTTTCTATTATTGTAAAATAGAGGAAACAAATACTGGGCACATTTTTTCTGGATAATATGTTGAACAGTCCCCTGTACTTGTCTTTCTGAATATGATGAACAGAGGAAACAAGTACTGGACAAAACTTATCTGGATGATAACTATTGAAGCTTTGCCCTGTCGTCTAATTGGTAGGACGCGAGATTCTGGTTCTTGTAGTTCTGGTTCGAGTCCAGACGGGGCAGTGGTTCGACGCAGGCCTGCACCTCTCGGTGCAGGCCTTTGCTCACCATTCCCTGCGGCGAACCATCCTGAGCAAGCGAGCGAGCGCGAGCGCGTCGAAGG
>JAGLQN010000034.1 GCA_023136835.1 Candidatus Omnitrophota bacterium
GCATCGGTTTTGAGATCGTCCTTTCGGATGAATGGATGCAGAGGCTTAACAAGTATGAATTTTTTAAGATCCGCGTTTCTTCTGATCCTTTAATTATCGGAGAATCGGCCCAATTTTTTGTTGAGACCATGGGAGAACTTCCGATGCCTCCTCGACTGGAAATAATGCTTCCTAATGGTCAGAGAGAAAGTATTCCCCTAACGGGTAGTGGGCGAAATTTCCAAGGGAGTTATAGAACATTGGGAGAGGTTATGCCCGGAAGCGCAGAATTGATACTGAATCCCGGGATGCCTGAGGAAGTCAGAAGACCTTACGGTGTTGAAGATCCATTTTCCCAAGGAGATTATATTGACGCGTTCCTTTTTGCTAATCCTAATCCGCTTATCGGGGGTGAACCCTATGATGTAAGTTTGAGCTTTTCACAAGACGTTCCCTTTAGGCCGAGATTGGTTTTAAGATTTCAGGATGGGCGAAGTATTGAAATGCCTTTAGAAGGAAGTGCGCCATCGAACAGGTTTACGGCACGTGGCACTCTTCCTGGCGATATTGGGACAGGCCTGGCGAAATTTATCCTCTATGATGACCAGGGAATGGTTATTGATACATTTCCTGCCCAGGTGGCAGGATCGTTAACAACTTCGGCGGGAGTCGACATCTTTGTTGTTCCCGATATGCTTCATCACATGGATATGGCGACGATCCAGCTGAATTCTATTACTTCCACTTATGATAGAGTGGAAGCACACATCAGTTATCCCGATGGAACTAAAATGATCGTATCTCTTGAAGGCAGCGGAACTGTAATGCAAGGCAGTTTTGTGGTTCCTGCCTATGTTCCGTTAGGTATGATCACGATCTCTGTCTTCGGAGAAGACGGGGATTCTCTGGGATCGATCAATGCGCAGGTTACGGAATACGGTGATATGGGAGGACCGATAAACATCTTCCTGGATAATCCAAACTTCCAGCCTTTCGATTCTGTTCAACTTAATGTCGAGGCCAACTGGCCGTTACCATTTATTCCAAACGCTGAACTGCTCTGGGATACCGGATCAATGAATATCTATTTGAACGGACAGGTTCCGGGCAATAGGTTTATGGGTAATTTTATGGCCCCAAGTGATCCGATCGAACATGGAAGGATCGAGATCCGTGATGATAGGGGTATCGTTATCGGAGATTTTCCTCTTGACCACGGACCTGAAGGGGAAGGGGAGATCATTGTAACGCCCATGCCTCCAGTTATTGGCCAACCGCTATCAATCAAAATTGTTGCGCCTTCCGTTGTGGATAGCGCTCCGACAATGCGTTTGCTTTTTGATGACGGCGGGCAAATGGAACTTAATGCTTACGGCCCGGTTCCCGGAGACACATTTACGGCTTCAATGGCTGTTCTTGACAGGCCTCTGCGTGTTATCGAGATCATTCATGATGGACAAGTTGTTGAAAGTATTCCTGTTGAATACTTGATGGAGTCTTCTTTCGAGTTTTTTGTCGATATCATGGATGAAGTTTATCCATGCGACATGACAGATATCATTGTCCGTTCGGACAGTTTCGTTCCGTTCCTTCCTTATTTAAGCGTGGACTTCCAGGGCCGGATTGTTGATGTTCCTTTATCAAAAATGTCGCCGACAGAATTCTTAGGCAGGCTTAGTGTCCCATGTGATGCTGCCTTTGATAGTTTTAATATGCGCATCTTTGATCCTCAAGGGAAACTTTTATGGCAGCGCAATTTTTCTTATGATATGAATCCAGACGGGTTGATCGCCTTGGATGTGATGCCTATTGGCGACACTTCCCTTGATTTGAGATGGGACCTGTTAAGCGGTATTGAAGACTATGAAATCCGCTATGGTCAAACAGCGGCATTTGGTCAGAACGTATTGGTTCAAGGTGTTGAAAATTACATACTTTCGGGCTTGCAAGCAGGTATGACCTATTTTGTTCAGGTAGCGGCCCGTAAAGATTACCAGGATATTATGGTTTCCGATATTGTTGAAGCTCTTGTCGGAAGAACGACCATGGAATTAAACGTCCAGGAAAACATCGTTGGTGATGACGTGCAGTTGATTTGGACAGAGTATGCCGGTGCCGATGCCTATCGTGTACAATGGGGAACGGTATCATTGGCGTATGACCATTCGGTGGATGTGACAACGACAGATTACTACATTACCGGATTGGATATAAACGCCTATAACTTCATAAAAGTTGATGCTCTTCAAAATGACCAGGTTATTGGCGAAAGCAGGGAAATATTTGTTAATGTCGAAGAGTTTCAATCAACGGGAGGAGAGATCTATCTAACCCCATCGATGCCTGTTATCGGAGAATATTTCGAGATCGACATCCATTTCTTTGCAGATCTTCCTTATACTCCTGAAGTAATGGTCCGGCTGCAGAATAGGGATATCTCATTAATGCCGTCCGGTCAATACAGGGATTATACGACTTACCTGACGGGTTCTGCTTTTGATTCGCCTATCGTGGTAATTGATGTTCTTGATCTCGATGGTACGATTATTGCGACATTAGCCCCGTCGTCGGGGGGAACCTTTGGCGATCCGGCGGCTACGATCAACGTCATGCCCGAGCCTCCTGTCATTGGCACTACTTTGCAAGTGGACGTTGATTTTTCCGAACCGCCAGGTTTTACACCAAGGCTGATGGTCGAATTTGCATCCGGAACCAGAGAATATATCTTTAGCCAGGGGCCTGGCATGGATACATACCAATTATTTCTTCCTGTGGCTGACATGAACTCATCGATCTTGTATATGAAGGTTATGGATCCGTATACGGATACGATGGTGGCAGAACGTGTTTTTAGTGCAAGTGAAAGCGGTGGTTACGATGATATGCCATTTACCGTAACACCGAATCCTCCTATGATCGGACAGTCGGTTGAAATGGAGTTGGATACCGATACAGTGGTTTCCTGGTCTCCAAAATTGAAAATTTATTATGCTTCCGGAACAACGCGAGATGTTACTATGTGGGGTGCGGAGCCCGGGCAATATTTTACTTATAGTATTAGTGACCTTAACTCTCTCATAGACAAGATCGACATTATTGATCCTGTGAGCAATATTGTGAAGCATACCTGGACGCCGGGAGCGACAGTTTCGATGTCTTGTGATGTTGTTCTTCAGTACGATCCTCCCCAGATCGGACAGCTTCTGCAAGTCCGCGCTGAGTTCCCGGGACCTGTTTCATTTGTGCCGAAGATCCACGTGTATCTTGATGGCGCGACAAAGACGTATATGTTCCCGCAAGACCCGGGTATGAGTATATATGAAATATTCATTCCTGCGGCTGATATTACTTCGCGTGTCAATGAAATTGAAATTACAGATGATATGAACAATGCGATTCTCTGTGAGCGCTTTTTTGATGCAGATGTTCCGGTCAATGTGACAACATTAACCGTTACGCCGAATCCACCGGTTATCGGTCAGGATATACAGGTTCATGTTGAATTTAATATGGCGCTTGGATTTACTCCTAGGTGGAGAATGGATACAATAAATGGGTCTTTCAGTGGCGATTTTAGTCAAGGGTCCGGATACACGGTTTACAATCAGATTATTGCGAGTGGTGATTGGACGGGAACTCCGGTCGAGATCGAGATCCAGGATGATTTCGGGGCGTATATCTCCGGAGGAGAAATTTTCTTTGATGTTTCTGAGAGCTTTACCTGCGCGGCGACATTTTCTCCTAATCCGCCGGCGCCTTATACGAGCTTGGTTGTAACAGCAGGCTATCAACCAGGAAGTGAACCGACATACAATCCATGGGTGTTTATTGAATTCGATGGCGGGGAATTATGGTCTCAGGCTTTCCCTCAGGGGGCCTACATGGAAAATTATTCTATGACCATACCAGGCAGTTATATCACAGACCATGTCATAAGAGTCGGTGTTGGGGATTATCCTAGAGATGTCATTGACTGTGGGGAGGATTTTTCAGTAGGGGCTGTTGATGTGACCCTTACGGTTATTCCTGATCCGCCTGCCCCTTGGAATGATCTTGATGTAACGGCAATCTTCTCTAGTAATGCCCCATTCATTCCAGAATTATTTATTGAGCTTGATGGAGGGACAACACGGAAAGACTATATATTTCCAAATGGAGCGGGATTCATAACTTATCAAATGACTATTCCTGGTGCTGATATTACTGGCCCTGTCGACCGCGTCGGGGTTGAAGATGATCTTGGCAGCTTGCTTGAGGACATTGTTTTCAGCAATCAAACTTTCGAGATTACATCTATAGCAGCAAATGGTTCAGATAAAATAGATCTGTGCTGGACCTATGATAATTGGATCGATGAATACAGGATCTATTATGGAACGGCTTCCGGGAGTTATGATGGAAGCGGTTCTCCGGTCCCTATCGGAAATCAATCATGTTATTTATTGGGTGCTGCCGAAATTCTTACGTCAAACACGACCTACTATGTTAAGGTGGAAGCCTTTGATGCCGGCACCTTTATGTTTGGCAGTCCGGAGGAGATGATCACTCTAACTTCGTCGACGGTAGAATATCCGATGGGCCTCTGGACGGAAACGACAGGGGTTGTTGGAGAGATAAAAATACATTGGGATAGTGTAAGTGGGGTCGATGGCTATAGGGTCTATTACGGCACAACAAGCTGGACATACAACGAAAGCGGTTCGCCTTTGGAGATTGCGGATTCAAGCGCGACTCAAGCGGTCATCAGCTCGCTTCTTGATAACACGCAATATTTCATTACTGTCGAAGCCTATATTGGGGCGATGGAAAGTAATAACCCCAGCGAAGTTGCGTCTTATCCGGGCACGGGAAGCGGAGCGCTTACTGCAAATCCGTCGACGCTGAGTGTTTCTGGAAATCCGGGAGCGCCGATATCTTCACAGACCGTGATTATCAATAATAACGGAATGGCGGTAGCCAATGTGAGGTCTCTGTCCGGGGATTTGATATTCGGAGTGTATTCTATTTCGTCCGATCAGTTCACGATTACGCCTTCTTTATTGAGTATTCCCTCTGGAAATTCAGAGAACTTTACGGTTAATTTAGATGTCCCGACCGGAATCGGCGATGGGCTTTATGCCGGATCAATTAAATTCTATTCGGACATGGACAGTGATTCTATGTATGATGACGGCGAGGCTTTTGTTGATGTGAGTGTTTCGTTGACAGTTGCAAGCGTAAGCGTGGATCATGTCCGGATTACGGCTGATGCAAGCTCGTCGGCAATGGGCAGCCCGATCTTTGTGACCTTAACAGCTGAAGATGTCCTCAACAATATTGTCACGTCATATGGTACGGATGTGACGATCAATGTAAGCGAATCTTCTGGTGGTCAAATTACCAATAGTTGGAATTTGTCAACGAATGATGGCCCCGGAGGGTCAAGTTCCAGCACTGTGGGGATGTTTAACGGTATCGGAAATTTTACCGTTGACGCGCTGGAACCGGAAAACTTGACCATTAATTTAAGTGGAGTGATAGGATTGGGTGATCCTCTGGTGTTAGAGTTTACACCGAACCCTTCCGGGAGCGGCGCGACCGATTGGGCAATCATTGTGCCTAACCGGGCGCCTAGTGGGTCGAACCAGGCTGTCGTCTGGATAGCTGCGGTGGACAACTCAGGTTTGGTTGTCACCGACTTTGCGGGTACGGTCAATCTTACGGCAACGGGGGATGGCCCTGATACTCCGACATTGTCAATAACATCCCATATATTCGCTTTAGTGGATAATGGGCAGATCCAGATAACTGTAACGGACGGCGGTACAGAACTCGTGACTTTAGGTGCGACCGGAAGCGGTTTGAACCCTGCGGGTGAGGACATTGATTTTGTACTTGTGACTCAATACCTCGTGTATAGCAGCTCGACTGCAGGCACTTCTTTTACCACTGACGATACAACAATTAATCTGACCCTTCGCGCTGCTGATGTCAGCAGCAATATTGTTCGTTCTTATAGCGAAACAGCAACATTTACAACAGGGGATGTTGATGCTTATTTGTCGGACGGTTCAACGGTTCAATTTAATGATGGACTTGCTCAAATTGTTTTAAATAATTCACAAAGTCCGGAAACAGTTTCTTTTACTATTACAGAAACAAGCGGTACTCCAACGACTGGATCGATCGGTGTTGACTTTCAGGCATCCGGTCCGCGGCCGGAAATTGTGCGTGTGGAGATGGACACTCCGTGGATTGTTCACGTCTATTTTAGTGAGAATGTTACATCTGCGACAGCTGGCATCGAAGGAAATTATACTGTGGGCGTGTCTATTAATAAAGTCTGCTGGTATGGGGATAATGTGACGCTGCATCTTGATGCTATACCGGGTGGCGGCTTAGGAGGAAGTTTTAACTTAGATGTCATAAATGTTACAGACGAAGATGGATTACATGTCGCGTATCCTGCCGCACTAGGCACTTCAGTTAGTTATAGTGGTATATCTGTTCCGGATGTCGATTATCAGGGCGCGTCGTTCACCGGCGGTACTGACTGGTTTGAGGTTCAGGTTTCAGATACGACTCCGGGAGTCGGCAATACTGTTCGTGTAACCGTTTATCATAAAAACGTTTGTGGTTATTTGACGGGATCGAATCAGACAAATAGGAATACGGTTCTTGATAGCATATTTATAGAGTATACAGGTTCGCTAGGCATAACTGGATTGACCGGCAGTCCGCCAACAAGTGGTGTGGATATATCCTCCGGAAAGGCTGAATTTGATGTTACGACAGGCAGTTCTTCCGGAACGGTTACAATATCTGCGGCTGGGGGAGGTGTGAGCACGCAATTACCGGCAACGATAACTATTCCGTAAAGGCGGGAATAGAATATTAAAAAAGGTGGCAACCGCTTT
>JAGLQN010000340.1 GCA_023136835.1 Candidatus Omnitrophota bacterium
ACCCCTTTGTCTAGACCAATCTTTTCCTTTGAAGGCGACTTAAATTTTTTAAGGGGCCGCCAACATCCAGCCTTTTAAATCCACCCCTGAAAAGACCGACCAGGGTGTCTTATAACCCAGCGATGAATGTCGCCGTTCCATATTATAATCATCAAAGAACTCTTTGAGTCCCTCGTTAGCTTCAGGAATCGTCTGATAATGTTTGATGTAAATATCCTCGTATTTGACTGTCCGCCAAAGCCGCTCAACGAATATATTGTCAATGGCCCGGCCTTTGCCGTCCATGCTGATCGTGATCTTTGCTTCTTCCAGAACTTTGATAAACTCCGCGCTTGTAAACTGGCATCCCTGATCCGTATTGAAGACTTCAGGTTTGCCGTATTCCAAAGCCTCTTTGAGGCACTCCACACAAAAATCTGCCGTCAGTGTGTTTGACAGCCGCCAGGCAATGACATAACGGCTGTGCCAATCTATAATCGCCGTCAAATACGCAAACCCTTTACCCAAACGGATGTATGTAATATCCGTGCTCCAGACCTGATTTACCCTGTCGATTGTCACATCCCTCAACAGATACGGATAAACCGGATGTTGAGGATTACGTTTACTGGTATTCTTCTTAGGGAATATCGGGAATAATCCCATCCGCCGCATCAATGTCCGAACCCGCTTCTTGCCCACCCAGAACCCTCTGTCCCGCAACCGCCACATCATCTGCCGGACGCCAAGACTTGGTCTTTTTGTGAACAGCTCATCAATTATGTTCATGAGCCGGATGTCTGATTCGCTTATCGGCACCGGTTCATAATACAACGTCGACCGGTTTAATCCCAGAAGCTCACATTGGTGTCTGACGCTCAAGGCCATGTTCTCTTCGCGTTCAATGATGGCCCGCTTCTTGTCTAACGTCAGACATCCAACTTTTTTCTTAACCACTCATTCTCAACCTGTATCCGTCCGATTGTTTTATACAAATCCTCGACTTTCCCCTTGTACTCTCGAACCTCTTTGCGGTCGGTCTTCCCGAAAACTCCAGATAGCCCTTCTTTGGCCTCACTGCGCCACCGCGTGATCATTGCCGCATGAACTTCATACTCACTTGATAACTCCGCCATCGTTTTGTCGCCTTTCAACGCAGCTAGAGCCACCTTTGCCTTGAACTCATTACTATGATGCTTCCTCATTCTGGACCCCCTTTAGTTCGTTAGATTATACCTAACTTTTTCCTTTTTGTGGTCCAGTTTTCCGGGAGCATTATA
>JAGLQN010000341.1 GCA_023136835.1 Candidatus Omnitrophota bacterium
CCTTAATAAATTTTTAGATGAAGCTAGTTACGTAACTGGTTTCCTCTAAATTCATATTAAGGAAAACCAGTACGGGAATCCAATCGTACTAGAAGCAATATTAACAGGGGACAGTCCCCTGTTAATCCCGTTGACTATACAGGATGTCAATGATATACTTTGGATTCTGATTGATCAGGAAACTAGAGGAAATATTGAAAAAACTCCCTGCTATTATATTATGTTTATTATTATGTTTAGGGTGCGCGCAGAAGCAAGATGACCCGAACACGATCACGGTCTGGCATTGGATGACCGACCGCAGTGATGCCTTCGCGGAACTGGCAAGAAAATACGAGCGGCAAACAGGCATCAAGGTCAAAATCGACCTCTTCGCTCCTTCTGATTCATACACGAAAAAAATTACCGCTTCCACTCAAGCCGACATTCTTCCCGACATATTCGGGATTCTTGATACCAAAAAGACATTTTCAGATTTCATTCGATACGGTTATGTGGCCGACCTAACCGCCGAATTTCAAAGAAATAATGCCGAATGGAAAAACAGCATTTTTGAAAAAGCCCTAAGCTCTAATACCTTTGAGGCCGGCAATGCTTACGGCATCAAGGCCGGCATTTACGGCGTTCCGCTCGACGTGACGACGATCCAGATGCTTTATAACAAGAAGCTGCTGGAAAAGGCGGGGTACAAAACCCCGCCGGAAACATTCGAGGAATTTATTAAGGTCAGCCAGGCCTTGACAAGAGTCGGCATTGCCAGCATGGTTTCCGGGTGGGGCGAATTGTGGATGCTGGATTGTTTTGCGTCGAACTACGCCTTCAATATTATGGGCGAAGAAAAGATCATGGCGACCTACCGGGGTGAAATCCCTTATACGGATGATGATTGGATCAAGGTCTTTACCATTTTTAAAAAGATGACCGACAGCAATATGCTGGTTCCGGGCGTCATCACAAAACCGAACAAAGAAGCCGAGCAGGATTTTGCCTTGGAGAGGGCGGCGTTCGCGTTTAACGGTTCTTGGAGTGTGAACGTGTACCGTGAAATGAATCCCGACCTTCAATACGGGGTGATCCTTCCTCCCGCGTTGAATCCGGGCTTGCCGATCAAGATCTGGGGCGGGGCAGGATCATCCTTTGTGGTCAACGGGCATTCATCCCGGAAAGACAAAGCGGTTGCTTTCTTAAAATGGCTGACCGGCAAAGAGCAGCAGGAATATCTGGCCCGCGAAACCAATAACCTGCCTTCAAACCGCGAGGCGCTGGCCGCGATCCCCGCGATCCTCGAGGAATTTGCGCGTGGCATGGATCACGCGACGCATCCGACGGTCTGGAAGCTCAATGAGCAGCCGTTGGTCACGGAAAGATTCGCGAGAGGCCTGCAGTCGATCATTTTAGGTAAGAAGACGCCGGAGCAGGTCGCCCAAGAAGTCCAGGAAATAAAAGCGCGCGAGATGGAAAGGGCCATCAAGCGCAGGCGATAGGTAATGGGTGCCCACAGGGGAGCGTCTATGGTTTCTTATTTCTTTATTATTGGATCCCTGCTTTCGCGGGGATAACAATAAGAATATTTTTATTAATGGATTCCCGTACTGGTTTTCCTTAATATGAATTTAGAGGTTACGTAACTAGCTTCATCTAAAAATTTATTAAGGAAAGCTAGTACGCTTGCGCGGGAATGACAGCGATTGTTCAACTTACAGAGTCCAAAGGGCGATGTAAGTTGGTACAATTAGCAGTCTCCGGAGGGGACAAGGCGCGGGACGGGAATGACACTTCTAGTTAAAGCAAAAGTAATAGTGTCATCCTCGCGAAAGCGGGGATCTAGTAAAATTAAGAAAATATACGGATTACCCGGGACGTAATTATGGTCAACCCATCAAAAGTATTATCCAATTTCAAAAGCTTCCTCTTCATCGCGCCCGCGGTGACGATTTTCTCTATTTTCTACATTTTTCCGTTCTTTTATATTTTCAAGCTCTCGCTCTTTCAGTGGGACGGGATCGATCCGACGGGGGGGATCTTTATCGGGCTGGATAATTTCAAGGAGCTCATGGCCGATGGCATTTGGTGGTCTTCGATGGGGCACGCGGCGTATATTACGGTTATCGCGCTGACCTTTCAGAACGCGCTGGCCTTTGCGCTGGCTTTGGCCTGCGACCGCGAGATCCGCATGAAAAGATTTTACCGCATGATATTTTTTATCCCGCCGGTCCTCTCCGAGATTGTTGTCGGGTTTATCTGGCGCTGGGTTTTGAATCCACAACAGCAGGGCGGAGAATATTTCGGGCTGTTGAATTATTTTTTGACGAAGATCGGCTTCGCGCATTTGGCGACGAACTGGCTTTCAAACCCCGATACGGCATTAACGTGTATCGCGGTTGTCCACAGCTGGAAGGGTTTTGGATGGGGGTTCATCGTGCTGCTCGCCGGCCTGCAGACCATCGACCGGCAGCTTTATGAAGCGGCCAAGGTTGACGGGGCGGGAAGCTGGAAGACCTTTATGAACGTGACGGTCCCGATGATGGTCCCCGTGATCTTGGTTGTTATTATCCTTACGATCTTAGGGTCGATGCAGGTTTTTGTCCTGATCATGTCGATGGTTGGCCAGGGACTGGAATATGAAGCGGAAGTGCCGGTAACGCGCATTCTCATGGCGATGACCTCGACGAAACGTTACGGCTACGCGTGTTCGATGGGCGTGACCTTCGG
>JAGLQN010000342.1 GCA_023136835.1 Candidatus Omnitrophota bacterium
GGGGGGCTGCTAATTGTACCAACTTACATCGTCCTTTGGACTCTGTAAGTTGAACAATCGCTGTCATTCCCGCGCAAGCGTACTAGCTTTCCTTAATAAATTTTTAGATGAAGCTAGTCGCGTAACTGGTTTCCTCTAAATTCATATTAAGGAAAACCAGTACGGGAATCCAAATTGCGGGATAAACTCCAGCTGGGATCAAGTAATAAAAAACGCAATACACAATACGCGCGACGCGACACGAATTATGCGAATGAACAAATACAAAACAACGGACTTTCTCAAAGGTTTCCTGACCCACGCCTTTTTAATGGCGGTCACCCTGACGTGTGTCTTCCCGCTGTTTTGGATGGCGCGCTCGGCGCTGATGACCAATGAAACGATATTTACCGATAGATCCCTTATCCCCAAGGTGATCGAATTCGGCAATTTCCCGAGCGCCTGGATCGAGGGGAACTTCGGGATGTATTTCCTCAACAGCGTCTTTTATACCGCCACCGTCGTGATCGGTATTATCCTGGTCGCGTCGCTGGCGGCCTATTCTTTTTCACGCCTGCGTTTTCCGGGGAAAAACATCTTCTTCTATATGTTTATCCTGGCGATGATGATCCCCTTGCCCGGAAGCTTTGTTCCTCTGGTCGTTCTCATGAACAAACTCGGCCTGGTTAACACGCGTATCGGTTATATTCTCTGCATGATCAACGTCGGCCTTTCGGTCAGCATCCTTTTATTGAAAACATTTTTTGACAAAATGCCTTCGGACCTCGAAGACGCCGCGCGCATCGACGGATGCGGGCCCCTCGAAGTCTGGTGGCACGTCGCGCTTCCTTTGGCCCGGCCCGCGATTGCCGTCGTGGCCATATTCAATTCGCTTATTGTCTGGAACGAATTCATTTTAGCCAATTTGTTGCTGACGGATGATTCGCTCATGACCCTCCAAACAGGATTATATAAGTTCCAGGGGCCCAACCTGGCCAATTATCCCGTTCTGATGGCCGGATTGACAATTTCCGCCGTCCCCATTATTATGATTTACCTCTTTATGCAAAAACATATCGTTAAAGGATTATCAACTGGAGATTTTATCGGATGATGAAAAAAATATTTGCGATCACATTTATGGCTGGTGTTATGGGCACGGCTGGCCTCTTTGGCTTGGCCTGTTCCATGGAAAAACTTGATGGCTCCGCGCCGGACGTCGTGGTTGAAGAGAAGGCCCCTGAGCGTGTTTTCGAGGACGCCCCGGAGGAAGGCGCGGACTTTGCAACAGAAGAAACGGCCGCGCAAGAGGAGGCTGTTATCGGGGAGGAGAGCGAGTTTGAAATTGAAGCTTCATCCGTACAGAGGCTCCCTTCCGAAGAATTGATCCGTTTATCATGGGAGGCTTCGAGTCAAAGAGATCTCGACCGGCTTAACGGGCTCGTCGATGAATGTATCAATGTCTACGGGGTTGACGCGAAAGTGCAGCAGTCACAGCTCATGGATTTTCCTGAGCGCGGCGAGGAAGCGAATTACAAAGAGCTCAACGACGTCGGCACGTGCCTGTTTATCAAGGCCGAGGCCGTCATGAATTCGGGAAAGAGCGAAGAAGCGATCAGGCAGTTCAAATCTATTATTGATCAATACCCGTGGGCGCAGGCATGGGACCCGCGCGGCTGGTTTTGGTCGGTGGCTGAGAAAAGTCAGGCCAGTATCAATGTCTTGACCGGCAAGGCCGAGGAAGATTTTGTGCAGACGACCGAGCCCGTTGAGCTGATCAAGCCGCAGATCTTGGAGAAAGGCAAAGTCAATATTGTCGATTACACGAAGTACGGCGAATTTCAGAACGTCGGCAAGGAAAAATATTTTTACCGCATGCACGATCCCGACGGCCTCTCCGAAGCGATCGGGGAAGGGATCTATCCTAATACGGGCGCGATCTACGATAACCCGCGCTATAAGATTATTAAGAAAGAAGGGCGCCTCGAGGGGAAACACTGGGATTTTATCCGGACCCACGACCTTGAAGCGGCCTATTTCAAATGGGTCATGGCACCGGAACCATGGGGCGTGCGGCTGTTCTACCTGGGGATCGTTTTTGAGAAAGCGGGGATGTATTATGAAGCAATCCGCGCCTATCACGCGCTCGTCGTGCATTTTCCAAAGACGGTGGCATGGACGTATTGGCAGACGCCGTGGTATCCGGGGCAGGCGGCCATCGCTAAGATCCGCCACATTATCCGTTCTCATCCGGAGCTTAACCTCGATGACAAGTGGATGAAGATCGAGGTGAACAACGGCTATGATAACAGCATCGAGAACGATGTGTTCATCGTTTACCCCGGGAAGATCGTTGAGAAGGGAGTGATTGATAAGGTCAAGGACACGCTGGGCATCGAAGAGAAAGTCGTGCTGGGCGATATCAAAAAGCGCGTCGGCCAGGGAATGGTGCGGCTCGTCCAGTACGAGAACGGCCATTGGCAGATGCTGGTCAATGATAAACCTTACGTGATCCATGGCATTACTTACGCGCCGACGAAAGTCGGGCAGAGCCCCGATAAGGGCACGCTGGCCAATTGGATGCAGGAGGATACCGACGGCAACGGGCGCGTCGATGGGCCCTTTGATTCCTGGGTCGACGCCAACCGTAACAATCAGCAGGATCCCAATGAGCCTGTCGTCGGCGATTTCCAGCTGATGAAGGACATGGGGGTCAACACGATGAGGATCTACCAGCATCCGGACACGATCAACAAGGAGCTCCTGCGGGAGATGTTCGAAAAGTTTGGGATCCGCGTGATCATAGGGGATTTTCTCGGGAAGTACGCGATCGGCTCCGGGGCAAGCTGGAGCGAAGGGACCGATTATGAAAACCCGCAGCACCGCGAAAACATGTTCGCGTCCGTCAAGAAAATGGTCATGGCGCATAAAGATGAGCCTTACACGCTGATGTGGCTTTTGGGCAATGAAAATAACTACGGCGTCGCTTCAAACGCCAATAAAAAACCGAAAGCCTATTTCGAATTTGTTGATGAAGTGGCCCGGTGGATCAAGTCTGTTGACCATGATCATCCGGTTGCGGTGAGCAATGGCGATACGCTTTATTTGGATGTGTTCGCGCGGTACGCCCCGAGTGTCGATATGTACGCGGCGAATGTTTACCGCGGCGATTATGGGTTCGGGTCTTTCTGGGAGCAGGTCTCTGATGCCAGCGGAAAGCCCGCTTTTATTACGGAATACGGGTGTCCCGCATACGCCCGGCATCTGACCTATGAAGAAGCTGAAGCCGCGCAAGCGGAATATCACAGCGGAAATTGGCTGGATATTGAGGAAAACCTGGCGGGCAGCGCCCGCGGGGCCGGCAATGCTCTTGGCGGCATCGTGTTTGAGTGGATGGATGAATGGTGGAAGAACTATGAGCCGTTCTTCCACGACCGCAAATCTGATGCGATCGGGCCTTTTCCGGGCGGGTATTATTTTGAAGAATGGTTCGGCCTTGTGGGGCAAGGAAAGGGGCAATATAGCCCATTTCAGCGGCAATTGCGCAAAAGTTACTTCGTTTACCAGAACTTTTGGAAGTAATCGGTGTTTAATAATCGGTGACAACAACCATTTATCTAAACCATAAACGGACCCCGGGAGTCCGTTTGGGGTAGATGGGGATTATCCCTAAAAAAATCTAAAAAATCAAATA
>JAGLQN010000343.1 GCA_023136835.1 Candidatus Omnitrophota bacterium
CAGTTTTGGATTTTAGATAACATAAAAAATCAAATATTGGCATTTTCCGGGAAAATATTGTATACTCTTTGTAATAATCTCAGTAAGAATAGTGGAAAAATCAATAAACGAGGGGGAGACATTATGAAAAAATGTGTTTTAATCGTAGTGTTTTTGGTGGCAAGTATCGGGTTTATTCACCCGACGACAGCAGCAGCGTATAATTACGGCGATTTTCGTTCTGAAACGCTGACCACAAAAGCATGGGGGGCTCTCAATGAAGGGGATCTTGAGGCCGTTCTGGCATATACGAATAAGTGTGTCGAACTTTATGCTGAGCAGGCTAAAAAAATGCAGAATAGTCTTTCAGATTATCCTGAAGGCGAAAATGATGAGATCTTTGCCTATTGGGCACTCAATGATATCGCAACGAGTCTTTTTATCCAAGGCGAGGCTTACCGCAAGGCGGATCAGAAAGATGAAGCTTTAGCCGCCTACAAAAAAGTCGTTTCAGACTATACGTATGGACAGACTTGGGATACAAAAGGATGGTTCTGGAAGTCGGCCGATGCGGCTAAAGAGAAAATCGCCATGATCGAGTCCGGGTCAAATTTGGACTTTGGAGACTATTCTTCGTCGACTTTGACGACTAAAGCATGGAAGGCATTGGCCGATAATGACACGGAAAGCGTGGTTGCCTACACGGATAAGGTCTTAGAGTTGTACGAGGATAAGGCCAAAACCATGCAGGAGTCCATGACCGAATATGCTTGGGAATCAAAAGATGAGATATTCGCGAAGTGGGCGCTCAATGATGTTGGAACATCCCTGTACATTAAGGGAGAGGCTCTGAAGAAGGCTGGTGAAGACAAGAAGGCCCAGGAAGCCTACAAATCGCTGGTCGAGAATTACTTTTATGCCCAATGCTGGGACGTGAATGGATGGTTTTGGAAACCCGCTGAAGCGGGACAGCAAGCGCTAGATGAGCTCGGCGATATCTAATCTTAAAACGGCGATAAAGAATATTTTATAAAAGGCGCCCTTGATTATTTACCTTTATTCGTTATAATCAATGGCGTCTTCTAATAATTAGTAGGGGCACGGCACGCGCGGCGCTCTTGATAACATCATCAATTTGGTATCGTCAAGAATAATAGGGAAAACGGGTAAAAGATACAAGCAACAAAAACCAAACAAGACGCAATAACCAATTATCAAGCTCCAAACTGTTATCCGCCGAGTATTTTTTGGTTATTGAATATTGAATTTTGGTTATTGTTTGTTTCTTGTAATTTGTTTCTTGGTTATTAATCTAAATTTTTGACAATACCATCAATTTTATTGGGGGGGGATCTATGAAGGCACTTTTTGTAGCGGTTATTTTCTTGATGAGTACGTTAACCGGTTGCAAGAGCCCGGTTGAGCAATCCCGGCCGCGGCAAGAAGATGCGGCGCGGGAGGTTTCAAAAGAAACTCCGGCGGCAAACGCGTTTGCGCCATTCTATGTTTTTCTTAGCAAGGGGTCCAGGCAGAACCATTATGTCCCTTCGGGGTTTATGCCAAACGGTAATTGTCTTGAGTTTACGGACACCTGGCAAGAGGATTGTCAGTCAGGAAAAACCTGCGTGAAAGTCATTTATGATATTGAGTGTTCTCGGAAGGATCAAAAATGGGCGGGCATTTACTGGCTCAATCCGGCCAACAATTGGGGCACGCGCAAAGGCGGATATAATTTGACCGGCGCGACGAAGCTGACCTTCTGGGCCAAGGGCGAGAAAGGCGGCGAGCAGGTTCAGGAATTTACCATTGGGGGAGTTTCCGGCGATTATCCCGATTCGGACACGGCGGTTATCGGCCCGGTCATTTTAGGCGCGCAATGGCGGCAATATTCCATCGATCTTCGGGGCAAAGACCTCTCCTATATCAGCGGCGGCTTCGCGTGGACAAGCAGTGAAGACGTGAATCCAGGTGACTGCACGTTCTATTTAGACAATATCCGCTATGAATAAATATATCTATGTTTTGATTCCCGCTTTCGCGGGAATGACACTTCTTGTTTTCAATAAGAAAATTAATAATGTCATCCCCGCGGAAGCAGGGATCCAATTATATTAAATAATGTCGTAATATAAGTCTTCCCAACACGGATTGTCCTTTTCAATCAGTTCAACCTTCCATTGCCGTCGCCATCTCTTCATGCATTTCTCACGATAAATTGCTTCACGAATGTCCGAAGTTGATTCAAAATACACAAGTTTGTGGACATGGCGCTTTTTTGTAAACCTACCCGCCAGATTTTGTTTATGCTTGCCTGTGCGTCTTATTAGGTTATTCGTTACCCCGATATAAAGTGTTCCGTCTTTTTTGTTGGCCAGAATATAGATGTAGTACATGCGCGTTTGTGGATTAGTAAACTATGGGAAAGGTGAAGGGGGGG
>JAGLQN010000344.1 GCA_023136835.1 Candidatus Omnitrophota bacterium
CCCTGTATGCAAGACTGATATGAGAGTAACTTTTTACGCAAAGAATGTGAAATCTGTATGGTCGGGTCAAGAAGTCCTGCTCTGTGATCGATGTGGCTACTCTGAGGATAGCCATGGAAATGTAGTACCGAGTTGATATAAATGAGTTTCAAAACATATTTTTATATTGTCCTGGGAGACGGCAATAAACGTCATTCAGTGCAACTAAAGAAAGAGGACGATTTAAATATCGCACCTTACGAAGGCATGAAAATACGAATGAACTTCAAAAAACAACAGATGAAGAGTGTTGTATATGATATGGACATAGATGCCTTTACTGTTGAATTGAAAACCGATGATTTTATTTCACTTGGATTTTCAGAAACGACTATAGAAGACCTCGTAAATGAATATATCAAAGAAGGATGGGAAAGAACCATGCCTTTAGACCCTGATGAGCGGGTAAAGAACTTGATAATAGCTTCTGCTGTATCCGAGATTGAGTATGCAATAAGAGATTCAGAAGGGAATTCATCAATCAGAAAAATAAGCGGAATCATAGCGAAATCTGATTTAATAGGAAGTGTGGAAACAGAACGAATTTTTGACATGCTACGCTTCCCACTCCCTAAGAGAATATTGATTCTAAATGATATTAATAGAATTCTAAGTGAGAAAGACATCGCACCCGACACTGATGAGAAAATATCAAGCCTATCTTTTAATGAACTTCTGGAAGCAATCAAGGAAATAGAGGATCACACTACCGGAAACATATTCATAAATAAAGTGGCCCGACTCATATTCGAATCTGGAATAAAACAGGAAATGAACATCCACCAAGTTTTCTATTTCGCTAAAATTCCACCAGTAAGAGGAAATGTGATCATGAGCAGACTGAAAGATTTAAGAGAAATTAGGGAGTAGAATAAGATGGAAGGCATTGAATTTATATTGGAAAAGATGAGAGAGAACTTTGATATCACAGCCGAAGAGGCCAAAGCTGTCGAGTTCATTATGGATAACGAATTCAAGATGAATGAATTTCCAGACTTACTCAAAAATCATCCTGAGATAAATCCTCAATCATTTGCGATGGGCTTTTTCGCTTGTGCTTTGACATGTCTGGAATTAGGCGTGGAGACTGATTTCTAATGGAAGAAAAAAAATATCCAATCTACAAAATAACTTCCGAATGGAAAGAAAGCAGTACATCAGTAAGCATTATGTTCAAGCATCA
>JAGLQN010000345.1 GCA_023136835.1 Candidatus Omnitrophota bacterium
CAGCAACGGAATCATCTCTGTAATGAACCTTGTTTGCTCTGTCGCGTCTTTGATCCGTGTCAGCGGAATAAATCGTCCTGCAGGCTCATGTTCGGTCAGATTGATTTCCGATGGTATCTTTAATATGTCAAAAAGGCCCATGCGCACAAGATAGTGCCTGGATTTGGCTTCCAGTTTTTCAAAATGTATATCCGGTTTTTGGGAAACTCCCAAGGAGGCAATCATAGATAAAACAACAGGGTGTACGGAAATCCATTTTTCATTTGCCGTAATTTCAAGGAATCCTGGGCCTTTTGTATCGAAACCTCTAAAAAAGGGATCAATATTCCCCAAAAAAGCGCTGTTTGGAAGATGTATTTTCATAAGTAAAGGATACCAGGATTTATGTATAATGTCAATACTACCGGGATTCCCGGTATTATATCTATCATAGATAAATCCCGGAAGTTTCAAAACTCAAGACTTTCAGTCTAACGCAGTCTTTAGTCTTGTGTCTTTGGTCTTTGGTCTTTGGTCTTTTTTGCCTTCAGGGTTTCGGATTTTGGGTTTCAAAATTCCCTCTTCTTACTTCTCACTTCTTACTTTTCACCAACTCCCCCACCAACTTGCTAAACCCATTCCCCCACACGTTCACCGCCAATTTAACATATTCCAGCCTCACGGCCCTGCGCGAGACCGCTTTGGTCCACCAGTTATCGGCTTGAAACCAGCTGTCCCGGACCGGATGATAAATCAATTCAATACCGCTTTCGCGGAACGCCCGGTTAAATAACATCGCCGAACGGCGCATATGGAATGGAGAACTGACCACGATCGCCGATTTAAACCCGCGCGCCCGCATGATCGGCTTGACCAAAACAGGATGTTGATAAGTGCTTTGAGCCTCCGGCTCGAGAATAATGTTCTCCCGCGGGACACCTAAACTCACAGCATGCCTTCTCATTCCTTCGGCTACGCTTCCCTTTCCAACTGCCCCGCCGGTCATGATCATATGTCCGGAAAATCCTTGCTTGTAGAGGCGCGCGGCTTCGACAACACGGCCGCTTTCACCGCCCAAGACAACGATCACATCCGCTTTCTTTAACTCATCCCGCGCTACAAGGAATGATCCTATGGACTTGAGTATCGG
>JAGLQN010000346.1 GCA_023136835.1 Candidatus Omnitrophota bacterium
CCGGCCAGATGGACCGCGATCACCGCTTTTGTTTTTTTCGTTACAACTTTGGTAATAGTTTCGGCTGTCATATTGCCGGTCATGGGATCAACGTCGGCAAAAACAGGTAACGCGCCGGCCAAAGCCGCGCAACTCGCCGACGCCACAAACGAACGGCAAGTAACCACCACTTCATCTCCGGGCCCAACGCCCAAAAGCTTTAACGCGACATCCATGGTCACCGAACCGTTGGTCATCGCGATCGCGTGCTTGACACCCAAATACCGGGCATATTCCTTTTCAAAGGCATACACATTCGGCCCTGTCCATTGGCTGACTTTTCCCGAACGCAACACATCACCGACCGCCTTGATAATCTTCTGATCAAATGACGGCCACGGCGCGAAAGTTGGTTTTTTCATGATTAATGTCCTTCACTTTATTGTCAGTCCAGAAAAAGGTGTCCGTCACCTTTTCCCCTAATACAAAATATTTCACAAATATTCCAAATTTGTGGTATACTTTAAATAGTTTTAAAAGGATCGGGGTGTCCCCGGTCGGTAAAGGGCCTCTCAGAAATGAGGGGCTTTTTACTTTACGGGAATATCTTTAAACCATACCCCAATATATCCCCTTTCTTGTCGGAATAGATTTTCTTACCAATAACATTAAAAGGAATATAGGGCTCATCCGGATTAATAACGTATCTGGCTAAAGGATAAGCCGATAAATCGGCTAATTGTGATCCAACAACATTATCTTTTTTCAAACAAAACCGAAAGCCTAATACTCTCTCTTTAAATCGCGATGTTTCGACATGAAATGTGCCCCGGTCAAGTATGGAATTATAATGTGAGAGCAAAAGATCATTTTCCTTTCGTCCCCGTGATTCAACAATAATTTTCACTTTCGAGTTCTTATCAATTTTATCTGTACAAAAAATTAACCGCTCCATAATAAATGAAAGGGAAATATTATAAGGGTCACGCGCGTCTTTGCCGTATTTCTTTATATGTTCTAATTTGTTAATAGCGGAACCAATAACAGTATATCGGGCAGATTCTAGAACTTTATTGAGATCTTTATAAAACCTGGCTTTAAGGCCTAAATCGAAAAGTATTTGGAAGGCCCCGTTGCACTTGTGGATATCCCTGGAATGCAAAATGACTTCAGTAGTGCTGAAATATTTTTTCTTAAAATCATTGATCTCTTTTTCTAAAGCTTCCAAATGATCTTCTCTGATCAGACAACCGCAAAGAAGGAAAATGGGAAAATTTTCATCGACAAATGAAAGCCCGTGATCCCCGGTTTCATCAAGAAAATAGTAATAATTCATTTTTTCATTTTCCCCCTTCTATCTACAATTTTCAACCCTTAAATCCTCAAATCCTATACTCCATACTTCTCCTTAAACTTCCTCACTAGTTCATGCTCCTTGATCGGCCACAATTTCCCCAACGGCGTCAGCACCCACACAGTCCGCGAGAGAACCTTCATATCAAACCAGAACGAATTTCCGCGCGCGTGTTCCATAGCCAACTCAACCTTCAAGGGAACAACCACATCATCGTAGAATTGATCAGGGTTTTCCACCTTCGCCAGAATCTCTTCCTCATGACGAAAATGCAGGGTGGCCAGGCTCGT
>JAGLQN010000347.1 GCA_023136835.1 Candidatus Omnitrophota bacterium
TAATGCGCCTTACATATACCGATGCGTTGAAAGATACTGAACATAATCATCAACAGCATCTTCCAACCGGGTAAATGGTTTTCTATAGCCGGCGTTTCTCAACTTTTTCATATCCGCCTGTGTAAAATATTGATATCTTAGCCTTAGAACTTCAGGCATTTCAATGTAGTCGATATTTGAAGGCCGTCCAACCGCCGCAAAAAGCGCTTCGGCCAGATCCTTCCATGTCCTGGCTTCACCGGTGCCGACATTATAGATCCCGTTGATGCCGGGATGATCAAGAAAATATAAAACGATATCGACGGCATCTTTAACATAAATAAAATCCCGCTTCTGCTGACCGTCACCGTACTGCTTATTACACGACTTAAAGAGAGACATTTCCCCTGTTTCAGCCACGCGCTGGTAAGCTTTAGCCGCGACACTGCGCATATCGCCTTTGTGATACTCGTTAGGCCCGAAGACATTAAAAAATTTCAGGCCAACGACTTTGTCAATAAGTCCTTCGTCCAGCACCCAGAAGTCGAATTTCTGCTTCGACTCACCGTAATAATTCAAAGGCGAACACCTCCGGATCGTCTCTTCGTCATCGCAATAGCCCGCCGAACCATCACCGTAAGTCGCCGCCGAACTCGCGTAAATAAACCGCACATTGTGATCCAACGCCCACCGGGCTAACGTGCGCGTGTATTCATAGTTGTTTTCTTCATAATATTGCTTATCCCGCAACGTTGTCGAGCTACAAGCACCCATATGGATCATGCATTCAATATCCGGCGTGAGCTGATTCTGCTCAACAAGCTCTAAGAATTCCTTCTTGTCGTAATACGTCGTATGTTTTTTGTGCTCTAAATTCTTTTCCTTCAATCCATCATGCAAATGATCAACAAGAATCAGATCTTGCATGCCGCGCTCATTCAATTTAGCAACAATGCAGCTTCCGATGAAACCAGCCGCTCCTGTAACAACGATCATTCCTCTCCCTTCACGCCGGATAAAATAAAACGGCCTATATTTTCCCCAATACAATATCCCAACTGCTTATAACCTACTTGTGTATCTCTTGTTCCTTGTGAATCGAAAAACACAACAACTTTTTTTCCTGTCCGGGCATTAACGACTTCTCCTTTAACACTCAACATTCTTCTTTTTCTCAGCAAAGCCCAACGGCCCACTTTGGATGGGCCATCCATGCCTGTAATATGCCCACGAATAATCAAATCCGGATCTTTATTATCGTCCGCTGTGAGAACATGAAAATGCTCCCGCTTCCCATCACTTTCTTTAAAAGCATTGAATATTCCGCCAACAATCCTGAGAGCAATTTTATCTAAGACCTCATTTGCTTCAACCTCAACACCGGCCTTAAACGGAATAATGGCGGTATTTGCTTCTTTCTGCAAAAGTTTTCGATTAACAATATATCCATCATCCACAAAGGGAACTGGTGGACGATATATCACTGTTTTCCCAAAAGACAAAAGGGAACATCCCATAAGCGCGAAAAGCGATAATAAGAGGCTGAATTTTACGGATTTACTCATATTACGGTAATTGTAACACGCGTTAAGATATGCCTCAAGAAAATTAGCGGAAATTGTCAATCCCGTCTGAATTTAAGCGCGTCCTGACGCAACCGTCATATCTGATAATTGTTCAATAACCTTGGCATTTAACCCGTCCGCAGAAAGGCGCCACCGCCAGTTTGCGCTTCCAACTGTTCCCGGCGTGTTCATCCGCGCTTCCTTCCCCAGCCCAAGCAGGTCTTGCATCGGAACGATAGCGATTTCGGCGGCAGAATGAAAGGCCATGTGAATAAAATCCCGACAAATATGATCAGCGGAGATCTCTTTATTCATGTATTTCCCGATATTATTGATCTCATCATCAGATGCCTCGTTCTTAAACCATCCTAAAACCGTGTTATTATCATGTGTTCCCGTATAAACAACGCAGCGGTCCATATAATTGTGAGGTAAATACGGATGTTCGTTCATATCGCCGTTGAAGGCAAAAAGTAATACTTTCATTCCCGAAAAACCGAATTGCCGCATAGCGGCGCGCACATCTTCAGTAATATAACCTAAGTCCTCGGCGATGATCGGTAGTGGCGCGGCGAAAGTTTCCTCGAGAGTTTTAAAAAGATCGTCCGTGGGAACATCGGCCCATCGCCCGTTTACTGCGGTTTCTTCATGCTCAGGGATTTCCCAGTATTGAACAAGGCCGCGGAAATGATCAATACGGATCGTATCAAACAAGCGGAAATTGAACCGAAAACGCTCGACCCACCAAGAAAAGTGAGATCCTTTTAATGCGTCCCAATCATAAACCGGATTACCCCACCTCTGGCCTGTTTCGCTAAAATAATCAGGAGGAACACCTGAGACGACAATAGGGCGTGACTGGTTGTCCAATTTATAATTTTGGGGAAACTGCCATACATCGGCGCTATCCAAGTTCATGTAGATTGATAGGTCCCCTAATAAACGCACATCCCGGCCTGCGCAATAGGCCTTCAATCTGTCCCATTGTTTAAAGAACAGATATTGAAAGAATTTAATCTTGGTAAGTTCGCCTTTTTGCGTTTCTGAAAATTCCCGCAAGGCTTTATCTTCCCGCGAGCGCAACGCGCCGGGCCACTCCATCCAGATCTTTCCATTTAAATGATCCTTAATCGCTACAAACAGCGCGTAATCCTCAAGCCAGAATCCATTCGCGGAAATAAAATCATTAAACCCTTTTTCTTGCGCTTGGCGGATCAACGGATCAGCCTCAAAGCGTTCGTAGGCGCGGCTTAGAACCATCTGTTTGTAAGCGCTAACATTCTCATATTGGACTGATGTCGACGAGAAGTCTGGCTTTGCGCTAATGTCATCATCAGTTAATATCCCCTCTTCCACCAGAAGTCGCGGGCTGATGAAAAGAACATTAGCGGCGAATGCCGAAAGGCTGCTATAGGGAGAATGTCCACTGATAGGGTCGGTCGGATTAATCGGGAGGATTTGCCAATACTGCTGTTTCGCCGCATGAAGGAAGTCAACAAAGCGATAGGCGCTTTGGCCTAAATCACCAATGCCGAATTCACAAGGAAGAGATGAAATATGCAGAAGAATACCGCTTTTTCGCTCAGACATTATTCTTTTCCGCAATGGCCATGGCCGGCCTTACAAAAAGATTATAAATCGTCTTGCCGTTTTCCATTTCCGGGATATTGCTTTGAGCAGAGGCAAGCCGGTTTAAAAATTCCTCTTCGAGATCATCGCCGCCGACTTCTTTCGCGATCTGCATGGCGCGGGCCGCATATTGAAGGATCTGCGTCGACTCTAATCCGGAAATATCATCAAAAAACCACCCGCAGCTTGTATACATTAACATCGCGTGGCGCTGCATTTCAAGCAGGCTTCGAATTTTGCTCTTGTCCTCAGCAGATAGTTCCTGACGCGCGGCTGACCAAACACTATTAGCAAGATTTTCCTCGGATGGGTCAA
>JAGLQN010000348.1 GCA_023136835.1 Candidatus Omnitrophota bacterium
TCCAGGACATCGTGAACTATACGATAATTTATATAGTTATAATAGGTTCTTTTTACGCGAAAGGACCTATCTTGAAAAGTGAAGAAAGAGTCAGGATTCTGGCAGTCGAAAGATACTGGAACGGCGAATCGCCAAAGAGCATTTATGCCTCTCTCAGTCGTAGCAAAGGCTGGTTCTTTAAGTGGCTCAAACGCTATGAGGCTGGCAGCAATGAGTGGTTTAAAGAGCACAGCAAGCAGCCTTTGACTTCGCCGAATAAAACGGCGGATGATATTGAAACAACTATCTGTTCGATACGAAAATATCTTCGTAAGCAGTCGCTGTTTTGCGGGCCACAGGCGATTCTTTGGCAGCTGGAAGATGATGGCATTAGCCCGCTGCCTTCGGAAAGTACGATAAAGCGAATTCTGAAGAGGCATGGCTTGGTTAGCAGAGACAACGGGCCTTATAAGCCCAAAGGGAAAAAGTATCCTGAGCTTACGGCTAAGCGAATAAATGATGTCCAGCAATTTGATTTTGTTGGCCCATGTTATCTGCAAGGGCCTGTCAGGTTTTACAGCTTGCATGCGATGGATCTGGCCAGCAAGCGTTGTGCGGTCGAGCCGAAAAACCATCGAAAAGATGTTCATCTGATGATTTTGGATATATGGAAACGCCTTGGAATACCGCGTTTCGCACAGTTTGACAATGCTTTGGAGTTTTTTGGCAGCCAAAGATATCCGCGAAACATGGGACAGGTTATCCGGTTGTGCCTGGGTTATGGAGTTGAGCCGGTGTTTATTCCTGTTCGGGAACCGTGGCGAAACGGTGTTGTTGAAAAGTTCAATGACTACTGGGATAAAATGTTTTACTCGAAGGTTACGATGACAAGCCAGCAGCAGTTGCGAGAGCAGAGTTTTGGTTTTGAAAACCGCCACAACAGCAAGTGGCGTTATTCTGCTCTGGGTGGTAAGACACCGTTGAAGGCCTTGGCTGATAGCCAAGTGCAACTGAAGTTTCCTATCGGGGACGCTGTCAAGAGGATCGCAAAGCCTCGAAAGGGTAAATACCATGTGATCCGGTTTATACGCAGTAGTTTGATATTGAATATGTTTGGCGAGAAATTTGCAATGCCTGGCGAGGTGAAATATGAGTACGTTAAGGCAACTGTTGATGTTAAAAAGGAGTTGCTGCGAGTGTATAGAGACCGTACGCAAGTCGCTGAATTTGCTTACAGCACTTATTGAAAGTGTACATGATGAAATTTGTTGATTTTGGTTATACATAAGCTATTTTCGTATATTGTCAGGCTGT
>JAGLQN010000349.1 GCA_023136835.1 Candidatus Omnitrophota bacterium
AGAGGTTGATCTTCGATTAAGCGGATTGTCTTGCGATCATTCCGCTGATTACTCCGGCCAAAACAATGGCCCCGGCAATCGTGACCATCTGGCCGATTGAGATTTTTTTGATTTCGCTTTTTACTGACATTTTTGCCTCCGTTAGGTTGGTTTAATTTTCATTCCATACTTTCAGTTTCTCACCAAAAAAAAAGCCGTCAATTTGTGAAATTGACGGTAATTGTAAGAACATGGCCATAGTTTCCTATGGCCATTTAGTCGATCGTTTACTGTGGAGCCATTCAGGCGGGGTTTTTCTCATCGAGACCCCCCGGAATCGCTATTTTTTGGAAATGCTCTGTTTTTAACTTCATTAAGTGGTTGAAGTAGTGTAATTGATTGTAATATTTTCTTGGCCGGCAACGATACTGGCGCACCATTTTTCCGCAACCGCAGAAGCACGCCCGGTATTCCTTTTTGTAGTGGCGCTTTGTCATGCCGGGGTTTGTACTTTCGCTAAAATTTCTAATATGCTTATGCTTACTTCGTTAATCAGTCTTTTTTCCAATTTGTCTAATTCCTCAAAAATAAATTTTTTATCAAGTTCGACAATTATCCTTGCGATGTCGGATTCTGTGTAAATCCTATGATTACCTTTTGCCCTTTCAACATCAGGAATTTTGCCGATTTTCGTATAAAATCGTAATGTACTGGCGTTTACGTTAGGATATTTTATTTTGATTAATTTAACTGCATCCCGTATCTTGTAGAATTTCATCACACCGGCCTTTCTTTTATTTTTTCTTGAGGATGAATTCTTCTCCGTTGACGGCATAATACACCTTACCGCTTATTGTCAGCTGTGTTTCTTTGATATAGAATGCTCTAAAAATAAAATCTCGCAAGTCTATGCGGATTAAATGTCGTCTTTTCCCTCTGGCTCCTTTTTTGTAAACTTCGATAAAGTGCTGCATCACACCGGCCTTTCTTTTGTGGCTTTGAGTTGATCGGATCGCTTCCTTATGAAGTGATAGGGGGGAAGGGACTCCAATTCATCGGCTATCGGCCCCCATTTTTTCCTTAAGTAATCCACGTCAGCAGGCTCTTCAGCTTGGAATGATACAAATTCATCCGCATTTGCTCTCATGGGGACGATAACATCAGTATAGCGTATCGACGTGACGATCATGGAGATCTCTGGCTTACGTCCCATGTTTGAAAAATTTCTCAGTAAAAAATTGTTACTTTTCTGACTTGCTACAAGATGAATTTCATCAACAACAACGCAGATATATAAAAGGTTTGCAACGTTCCGAAGGAAGAAATCAAAACTTTCTTCGATTATGTCTTTTTTGCTTCCGATGTTCACACCCTCTGGCTGATAAATAATGCGGAAATTTTTATCCTTTTGCTGTTTTGTATAAACCGCTAAGTCGTAAGGATTATAAATGACAAGCCCGCAGGCTGAAAAATTACCACCGGGGTCAAAGACTGCCAGACGTTTTTTATCTTTGCACAGGTGTTTTGCCAGATAGGTTTTTCCGCATCCTTTCCTGCCTATGATAACGGTTATTCTATTGTTGGGCATTTTGTGTTTGCTCCGGTGTAACCGTTACCGGTAACGGTTTAATGTTGGTCATTGTGATCGCCACGTTGACGCCCAGTATTGAAAGTTCCTCTTGAATTCCCAAAAGAATCGCGGGCGCGTGCTTCGCGAATACACCTTGCCACGCAGAAGTCATGTCTTTTTTCTGTCCTTCGGTCATGTCATTAAGGTCGTATTTTTTTGTCTGCCTCACTCCCAAGCGCAAGGCTTGAAAGTTCAGGTTTCCGCATTGTTCGGCAAGCAAAGAGGAGGGAGGGGCCGCGGATTCATCCAAAGGCATTTGCTCCGCGCCGGCGTTGTCCGGAGGAGTTTCCTGTTCTATCGGCTGGTTTAATTCCTGTTCAGATTCTTTGATTAAATCATCAAAGTTGTCATTAGATATTGATAATTTCTTTCCAGATCCAGCTTGCGCCTCTTCTAAGGATTCCGTCTTTTTTTCCGGTTCCTTTTTCGCCAGAATCGGGGCCTTTTTCACCGCCTTTTTTCTGGCTTTCGATGCTGGCTTTTTCCTGGCTTTGGTCTGGCTTTTGACTTTTTTGACTCTCGACGACAAAGCTGGCTTTTTTCTGGCTTTTTTTATCATAATTCAAATTCTCCTTGTTGATTTGTTGATTGTTTTGTTTTGACGAAACACTGGCTTTTCTGGCTTTGTTAGAAGGCCAGAAATATGTGCCATCATAACGGAATCTTACACCGCAAACGCAGTTAGAATTGTTATCAACATGCTCATCGCATGAAGGGCATGTGCCAGTAAACGGCCACACTTTTTTCGGATTATTTTGAGGCATATATGATCCTTTCTTTAAAACGCGAATGACTGTTGATTGTCAAAGTTATTCTCAACTCCTTTTAAACATCGGTTGCGCTCAAGACACCACCAGTTTCTAAACGCCTTTTGACATCTTGGACAAAGGTCTTGCGGATGATCTGGCGGCGAATCATTTTCCGGGCTAAAAATAATTCCGATAATCGCCCGTAATTGCATTTCCGGTATTCCATCATAAAACCGTCCGCACAAATTACACTTAAACGCGGTAGACATAACAAACGCTCCTTTCAGTTTGGGGGGCAACCGTAAAAATCGAATAAGGGATTAGGGGAAAAATTGGAGGGGATACTCTTTTAAGTATGCCCTTTATTTTTCAAATGATCCACCAGGTCGCCCAGCTTCATGTTAATACCTTTCAGCTCTTGCAGTATGCCAGCAAACAAACCTATTACTTTGTTGAAATCAAACATAAACAATCTTTCTTAACTTTTTTCGAAACATGCTTCACAAACATGCCGTGCATCATCAAAATCTATGCAATTATGACAATACACTATTTCTCCGTGTTTAAAATATTCTTTACAGTCATCACAAACATAAATAAAACTTCCACACTCTCTACACAATAAATAAACCTTACATACTACAAATGTTTTTTTCTTTTTCATTTTTTCACCATCCTCATAGGCAGGGCCTCGATGGCCTCGCGCTGGTTAAGTTTTTGTTCAAACTGCCCGACGGCGCTGTCTGTCTTTATCGTCGAGTAAAAGACGATAATGAGAAGCGCGCAACACATGGCAATAACGCCCACGATAATCGCTATTATTTCAGCCCGGCTTACGAACATTTGACACCGCCTTTCTTTACCCAATCAAAGACCAGATTCAAAAAGATAAAACCTCTTGTGTCGGTTCCCCAGAAAAAGGTCAAAAAGACAAGGGAGGGGATGTAGTCTTTGTACGGATAAATTTTAAGTTTCCAGTTGTTCATATAATCACCTTTTCCTCTTGGGGTTGTAATGAGGGCATGAGTTAAACCGGTTTAAAGAGGTTGGAGCAATAACAGCTTTTTTCTTTTCGCAGTAACGGTCTGGATCGAGCACTGTACACTCCTTACAACTTTTTAGCTTGGTTAAGGTTCGCGTGTCTGCCTTGTACGCAGGCGGTTTATCCATCGAAGCGCCCGCCAACATGGCGGGCTCATTCCCCGCGCCAGCGGTATCTTTTATATCTTTAATATCTTCATCTTCTAATGGGTTGGGTAGTTGCTCCCTAACTGGTGGTATTTGCTCCCCAACTGGATGGGTATTTGCTCCCCAACTGGTTGGGTATATGCTCCCCAACTGTTTTGAAACTTCTTCGGCCATGGGGCCACTCGGTTGGGTATTTGCTCCCCAACTTTCGCTGTTTTCGCCTTTTTTTGTGGATAACCTGTGGAAAGGATACATAAATAGCTGGTGATAGCCAGCTTGCGAGATAAATTTCAGCTCAATCAGGCGGCGGCGGGCCAAGCGGACAGTTTTATGAGTGAAGCCTGTTTTTTGGGCAACGTAGGAATCTGACACATCCGAAACCCAAGTCTTAGGGTTCCAGCGCATCCGGTAAATTGATAATATTATGTACTGCGTAGGGGAGATATGCCGGGGGTGTTCTTTTTGAAGGAGCTCAACGTCTTGGATCCAAGTGGTTGCGTAACCGGGGGCAAGTGGTGGCTTCTTGGTGTTTTTTTCTGGCAATTGTAAATCCTATAATACTTTTGTCAACTAACATTCCTCATTCCCCTTCTTGCCTAGTTAACATAACATATATTGGCTAAGAAGTTGGTGATGCGGAATTACTGTTGACGGGAGCTGTTAATATATGCCATTACGTCGTCGTGATGAAACCTTATACTTCTTCCGAATCGCGTTGGCTTTAACAGTCCTTTTTCGATGTGATTATATATGGTTTGCCGGCTTAGCTTGATCCTCTCGCAAAGCACGCTCATTGTTATAAATTCCGGTATTTTTGCTTGTCTACTCATGTCAAAACTGTAGCATAGTTATGAAGTTTGTCAAGCTATTTTTTCAAAAAAAATGAAAAATCTTTTGGCCAATGGAAAAACGGCAGGGGGGAAGGGGTGATTTCGCCTTTAAACGTGCGAAAAAAGCCGCAAAGAATTGGATTATGGCCATTTTTACGGACGTATGACGAATCGCTTTTATTTAACTTGTAAGGCGTTTTTGTTTTAGTGCGTAGGGGTTGTCGTTTCCCAAAATACCTTTTACCCAGCAGGCTCTCACTAATTCGGCCATGTGTGGCTAAAGCATCTTTTTAAGGTTTGGCAAGTTCGCGCTGTTGATAGCTTGGGCAGTTAACAATTTCTATCTGCTTGAACTGTTTTCATCGTTTTGTGCATTTTCTGCAAAGTTTATTTGTACCGGAGAGTTTTTGTCGCATGATGGCTCCTTCAGGTTTTTACGTGTTCTGCGATATGCAGATCCAATTTGTTGTTTACATAATTGATGTATTTCTTAAGGTCTTTCAGGGTGTTATTCAACACGCCCATCATTGACCCAAGATAAAACAAGCCGACCGGGGTTATAAAGCGTAATGCTGTGTCAACTGAGATTTCCACATCACTTCCTATTTGTTGCTGTTAGTCCACATTACTCCACATAAACTCCGAGGCCCAGGCGCCATATTTTGAGGCCCAGAAAAAAACTTTTTTTTTGATCAGGGAGATTGATGACCTTTTCGGCCGTGATGGTTTGCCGGGTTGTCGGTCCGGTGAATTTTGTCCAGCAGGCTTGAAAGATTAAGAAGATGGCTAAAAGCCAGAGGATCTTGCCGATGACAGCGCCACGCAAGATATTGAACCCGGAAAAAAATTTTAAGAGCCAGGTAATCGCTATCATCTTGGTATTTTGACAATCCCATTTTCAACCATGAGATACATCGCTATTAATCCAGCTATAAAACCGATGACTAACCACATTTTAACCCCCTAGTTGACTTTTGCCGATATCGCCTCAGGGCGCCGGCACCGGCTGCTCGCATTCCCGACGAGCCGTGAATTTTCTATGTAAATGGCCGTAAAACGACTTTTGAGCATATGCTTATTTAGTAAGTTTCTTGACGGCGGAGTACCCCGCGTATCCCAGCGTGAAAATAAGAGGGAGGACGATATAATAGGGCATCGATGCCGGCTTGGCTTCCTGAGTGCCGACAACCGTTTTTGTTTCAGGCCGTAGTAATGATGCCAGCCAAGGGAAAAAAAACATTTTTAGATCCTCGCTTTATTTGTTCTTGTTACGCCGTGACTTCCTTGGCGTCCTCAACGTCAAAGTCGGCAAGCAATAAATTAACGTCCGCAAGGTCAGCGTCTAAGGCTGTCTTTCGCGCCAGAATCTCATCTCGATTTATGACGTTAATTACAGGCGCTTTTTCTTCGCCGGTCTGCGGGTTGAATTGCTTTTGAATGAAGGCAGTGCCGTACGCCTCTTTTTTTATAGACACCGCGTTTTTGTCTTTCAATTCTGCATACTTCGCGCCTGTGTTCATTTTCAATCCTCCTGTTTTGGTTTAATTTAAATCTGCTATGAGAACACTTTTCCATGCTGAGCCATTATACGCGTTTACATATAAATTCGATCCGTCTCTATGGAAAGTTAATTCATCCGTCGCCATAGCGCCGTTGATTGCGGCCGTACCGACTTTAATAACAACATCACTCGCGGCCCTGAGTTTAAGCTGTCCGGTCTGGGTGTTTACTTTGCCATCTATCCCGTCGTGGCCTAAAATCAAAACATCATTCGCGTCGCTGCGCCTTTTAATATTCAAAAGCCCGTCATAAATATCAAAATTCATTTCGCCTTTATTGACTTGACAATTCCCGTGTGTCTTATCATGCCAAAACAAAATGTTTTGCGTGTTGTCGGTGTCCGGGTCGGTGTCGCTGAAAATCGCAAGAAGAGGATCATCTCTTAAAGCAATGTCGTGATCCATATTTATATTTAAACTATTAGTAAACACAAATTGATTTCCACCATCGTCGTCAACCGCATATAAGAGTTGGCCTTTATTAGTATCTCCTCTTATATATCCAATTCCAACATTGGAACCGTTCTCAAGGAGTAGCGTTGTTATATTGGCCCCACCCCTAAAGCTTATTTGACCTAAGGCAGCATGAATTAACATATTTTCTGCCGAGTGGACAATCGCTTCGCTTGAATTATCGTGAGATATATCAACCTCATTACCGCCTCCGGCTGCTCCTCTTGATTGTATTTTCTTCCCGTCAACAACCGGCCGGATGTTGTCGCCGTCCATGATGAATAATGACTCTAGCAAATGGCTCATTTGGTTAACCTCATATAAGTTAAGTCGGAAGCTCCCGCCGGCGCGTGTAGATATATTGCCGCGGACGTGGACAAGACTATTTTCGTACTTTGAAAAAGCCTGATCCCGCGCGTGACCGCGCCGTCAACAGCACTGTCACCAAGCCAGACAATATTCGCGGAATGGTTTTCTATGACGATCTCGCGTTGATCAGTATCGGCCGCGATTGAAACAGCCGCGGCCACCGCTGTGGCCGTAACCTTTGCCGGTGTTTCCAGCGTGTCCGTCGATATATCGCAATCAAGCTCCCCGGATATAGAGATACTCTTGTCCGTGATGCTCCCGGACGTCAAGGCAAACTGAACCTGAACACTTGCCCCGGTTTCGTTCTTAAATTCTACATAAGAAAAATCATCTCCCTGTCTCAGCTGGATCGACACTCCGGATCTGATCTTCTCAAAAGGCTCGCCGCCTATGGATATTTCAAGCTTGCTCGCCGCGGAGTAATCAAAAATAGTTAAGAAGTTTCCATACGCGTTAATACGTAGAACTGTATTGTTCGCGATTGTGGGATCAAAAAATCTGTAGTTTGTTTTTTCCATTATCTTTTACCTCGGGTTAACATTCCGACGGCGACAACGCCGACAATGGCAACGGCCAGCCAGGGGAAAATCTCCGTCAAAGCCGTGTTATCGGTTTTTTGCGTCTTGTCGATTGTCTGGGAAACAGCGTCCAGGGCTTTAGATGAAGCCCTCAAGGATTCCTGATTTTGAGTTAATATCGCATCGCCGGCCGTGGAAATTGTGTCCCGGCTTAATTCGACAAGGTCAGAGAAAACACTGACAACGCTGTCCGGGAGGACTTCGTTATAGTTGTAACTAGCGCCCTTTGCCAAGGCTATCCCGCCACCTTCGGAAACAACGCGATTATCTTCGCTGATATTTTGTACTTGTGATGTACTGGCTGATGAACTGCTTCCTTTTCCCATTATGAAGGCTCCTTTATAAAAACGCTTTCCGCGTGTTTAAATCCATGCCTTTCTAAAACTCTGTCAATGGCCCGGCGTTCTGAGTGTATCCTGATCCGCCGGCCGTTCGCTATCTCATCGTACAGAGGCCCAAGAAAGTTGTAGAAGGGCGGCTCTGTTTTAAAGAAAGAATAGCTATACATGACAACCATTTCTTCAACTCCTGAATAATGCTTGTCTATGCGAATGAGCAAAAATCCTATTAACTTCCCGTCGCCATACACGCCGTAAAACGCTATCAACCCAATTTTTAAATCCTTCTTTACGCCGTCAACGCCCATTGCCGGGTCAAGAAATCTGTCAACCAGCTTCGCGACGGCTTCGCGAAAAGGATGAAATTTGAGAGAGAAATTCATCTCATTTTTTCTTGCGCCTTTTTCCCGGCCGTCTTGATCCTTTCAGCAAGCCGGGTAAAATTTTCCATGCCACAAAAGCGATCCCGGCCCACATAACGACAGGGGTCAAAGAACTGCCCCCCACGTTAAAGGCCCCGGAGTTAAAGCCGCTTGATATGCCCCCGGCCCGTGACAAGGCGTCAGACCTTGACTGCTGGGTGTAAGAAGGAGGACTGCTCAGTAATGTGCTTGCGGGGTTGACCATTTCCTTACCTCGTCACTTTCGCGATAACGACGCCCGCGCCGACAAGCCCGACGATCCCAAGAATAGCGGGAAGGTTGCTTGTTCCCAAAATCGGGGATGCGACCGGCTCTTTGATAACAACCGGCTCTTGTTTGACGGTTTCTTTATCAATTATGCCAAGCGATTCCGCGCGGTCACGCAGATCGCCGTATGCCTCAAGGCCGCCAACCGCTATTCCGCCGACTGCTCCGGCAACGCGCGCGGCGCCTTCGGTAACTTTTTTAAATGTGTCTTGTAAAGACATTTCACTACCTCGTTTCGGTTATTAGCTTATTTTACGCGTTGGCCTTTTACGCTACCACAAGGCCGTGGACTTCTTCGGCGTAAAGAGTGTAATTACCCGGCGCGCCGGCCGCTACGTTCCATGTGATGTTAACGCGAAGATCCTGAACCCCGGCCATCGGCAAGAACGCGCCCGAATGGTCGGCTTCGCCGAAGTCAGCGTGCGCGTAGCCGCTTTGCACTGTGCGCTTTCGGTTAGCAAGAAAGACCTGCTGCGCTTTTGTCGGCATCTCGTCGTAAATGTCAACTGAATTTCTTTTGATGTTTACCTGGTCGATAGTTCCGCTTCCTTCCGAGATATGAATAGCCCGGTAGCCGGCTGTCTTTCCGATAAGAGGGAGGGAGTTCACTTCCTGCTCGCCGGTTGTGGCGAAGCTTTGAGCGTACTTCCTGATCTTGATGTGCCGCCCGAGTATACGTTTTTCAGGCGTTGAGAGCGTCCGCACTTCAATGCTGGCCAACTGAACAACCCCGACAACCTTAATGTCAAGTGTCAGGCTCTTTGCTCCGGCCGTTCCCAGCGCGTAAACAGACCTTGCTTCGTCGCTAAGAAGGCTTCGCGGCGCGAAATCAATAGGGATAATTCCGTCGACGTTTCCGGCTACGTCAGCGTCGCCGTAATACTTTTGCAAATCCAGCAGAAAGGTTGCGTCCGCGGTAATAATAGCCTCGCCGTCAAGACGTGCTGTGACGTCACTTACATCGGCCAGAATTTGCGCGCGTGTCAATTCAACCCCTGCGCCCGTTAAACATCTTAACTGAATCCCGTGGACAGTGCGCCCTACAGGTATGCTGACAGTAGCTATATTTCCGGCAGCAATCCCGGTGACGTTCGCGTGTTTAATCCACTCTTTGATAAAAAATGTTACTGGTAGCATCTCAAAACCTCCGTTTGTTCGTTTGTTTGAAAATCTAATTTATATTTTTTCCGGCTTTATTGGCCGTAGCCTTCAGTCGCTTTGCGCGCCACGTCCCCAAGGACAGGCACATTCTTGGCGAAATATAGAGTCAGCCCGGCCGCCCATATTGCCAGCACTGTAAATCCCATGTTTCTGATTGCTGTTTTCATTTCTGCCTCGCTTCTTTCCCTGTTAAAGGAGAGGTTGATCTTCGATTAAGCGGA
>JAGLQN010000035.1 GCA_023136835.1 Candidatus Omnitrophota bacterium
GTTGCCACCTTTTTTATCTATCGTGATCCAAACAGACCCCCGGGGTCTGTTTGTGATTATTTCTCGAAGTAGGCCTTGAAAAGATTCTGCAGGTCCTCGATATTTCCATCCGAGACAGTTAAATTGATCTGCTGGGCAAAACAATCGAGTTTTATTAAGGCGTTAAGATTGGCGTCTTCCGCGCTAGGTTCACGCAATCTGTTGCAGAACGCTTTATTGACGACGTTAATATCTTCATAGAGTTTTGTAAAATCCTTGAGTTCCCAGTCAGGGGTGTTCCCGCCTTTTGCGGTAAAATATTGGGACAATAGATACATGCCTAAAGACCGGTAAACGGTTTCTTTGTTCGATGCGAAAGGAAGATGGTTTCGGACAAGAGGTTTCAACTTACCTAAAATGGGACAGCCGCTAGATGCCATGATCAGACCCATCATGGCGCTGATGCCGGCGGTAGCTGTTAAGTTGGCTGAATAATCGCGCTCAGCAGTTTTGACAAGAATGTTCGCTTCTTCCGTCGAAGTCATTTCCTTGAAGAATTCAATGGCTTCAGACACTCCTGTGGCCGCAGGACAGTGTTTGAATTTCTTCTCATCTAACAGGCAGTTCGGGCATTTATTACATTTGAGTTCTGTCCAGGCGGGCGGAGGATCTTTCTTTGCGCTGACGGGCCTTAGAGACTGACGGTCTAAATTGAGCACAAATTCTTTAAATTCATTGTTGCTGAATGTAAACTGATATTGATATGTTATTTTCTCACCGGAGTCTTCGGGTTTTTTCTTGGGATCGAGAAGATCATCTTTCTCGAATTCCTTATTAAACAAGCTTTCAACCGTAAAGAACGCATCTCCGCTTAAAGACATGCTGATATAGGACGCGAAAGAATCGAGCTGCAGGAGGGCGGTCAAAGCATAATTTTGGCTGCTCACTTCCTGGAGCCGCTTGCGGAAATGCATGTTCACCGTTTCGATGGCCTCGTACATGATTTTTAAGTTTTCTAATTCCCAATCCACCTTCTTCTCTTGACGGGACAACAAATATTGCGCGATCAAATAGTTTGAGATCGAACGGTAGGTGGTTTCAATGGCTGTCGCAAAGGGAAGATGGAAGCGGGCCATGGGGCGCAATTTGTCCATAATCGGGCAGCTGCCAGTAGCCATGTAGATCCCAAGTAAAGAAAAGGCTGCTGTTTTGACGTCGACATTTTTACTGTAGGTACGTTCAGGTGTTTCGATCTCAACATCAACGTCTCTAGATGCTTGCGGTTTGCAAAAGAAATCAACAATAGGACTCATTTTAACGGCAATGGGACAATACTCATTTGTCTTTTCGTCCAAGGGGCAATTAGAACATTTTTGGCATAGCAGCCTCGTCCACTCCGGATAGGAATCTTTGGGTTCCTGGATGATATCAAGGGTTTGGCTGTTCATCTTGATAGGGAAGGTCTGTTCAGAGCCATCGGCATACCTTAACTTATAATTGATGGTCCAGGTATCGGAATTTTGTGCTGCATTCATCATAACGGGTCCTTTTCTTTATTCATTGATAGACAATTGACACCGATGCGTAAGTGTCAGCTGTGATGATCGATTGTCTTGATTCTATCCTGTTTCTATTATTTTTTCAATCGAATAAAAGAATTAATATTTACCCGGGGCAGCTC
>JAGLQN010000350.1 GCA_023136835.1 Candidatus Omnitrophota bacterium
TCTTCCTCTTCAGGTTCATCAAGCTCTTCAGGTTCATCAACATCTATTTCATCAGGTTCATTAACATCTGTCTCAACAGATTCGTCAACTTCAATGCTTGGTTCGAAAGAGATATCGTTTATTTCTTCTATTGTCTCTGCGTCTTCCAACGCCATGCGTACTTCTTCAATCTGTTCTGGAATAACATCCATTTTACCTACAAGTGATATTCCTTCTAACGCATCACCTTTTCCAGTGAAATCACAGAAAGATTCGAGATCGAAACCCTTAGCAAAGTTTTCTTTAATATATTGTAATTCATCGGCTGTTGTTTCATATTCTCTTTTCAGATACACTTGTTCGTCATATCCGTTCTTTATTGAAGTGAAAAGTGTACTCACAAATCCGCCTACATCGGTTAATGGAGATACTAAGCTATCGAAAACGAGGAATAAAACGATTAGAATTAAAAACATAGTCATCGTTGCCAAGTCATTGTTATGCTGTAACCAAAGTGTTCCTACTTGAAAGAAATCCAAAGTTGTCATTAAAGTTTTTAGTGCGATAACACTCAAGAACACCGTGATTATGAAATGTATTGGCACTCTAATCACAGTTGGCAAATGAGAGTTATCTAATGAATATTGCTCCATAATATCATATAATATCTCTTATGCCGTATAAGGTTTTCGATTGGATAAGCTTTTATATGATTGAGTTCTATTATCAATTGCTGTATTGGTCTATGGCTTAGTCAGTCATTCTTCACTTTCCTTATCTTCCTCGAATGGCTGGCTTTACTTTCACTTCAATCGTTATGCTTTTATACTTTCAACACCATTAAAAAACAATGTCATTAAAATTACCCGAGTGGATGTTAAACGGAAATTATTCTTGGTTGACCGAAGAGTACATTACCGAACACGGTAGATACCCTGAGAAGCCTGATACATTCGATACCATCGATGAAGAGAAGAGATTTAAAGAGCTTTATTTCGGTGAAATACCATTGATTAGCACCGATGATATTGAAGAAGGAGATATCTTGGTTTTCTTCGATTGTGATGGAGAAGACGTTTTTTATCGCTTCAATGAAAACGATATGGCCGAATACAAAAACGAACAACGGGGATTCTTGGCTCACGGAGTTATTGTAAAACCCCCG
>JAGLQN010000351.1 GCA_023136835.1 Candidatus Omnitrophota bacterium
CTTAAGAATGCCTGGCGCGGCTCTACCAAACTGGCCGGATTCATTTCGCTGGCATTGTTATACCGGTTGATCATATTAAGCAGGGCCGGTTTATCTTTGATCCGGCCGTTTTCATCAAAGTGCTGTTCTAATTCTTCCTCCATATAAACATTTAACCGCGCCCATGTCGCCAAGATCTCCGGGCCAACCTCTTCGGCTATCTGATATTTTTCACCCCTTTGTTCAAATAAGCCCACTTCCACCAGATAATTCAACAGATGTTTTACCTTGATTTCTTTATCCTCACCCACATTGTCGAAACCAAAAGCCTCGGCAAGATATCTCTCGATCTTTTTTCGGGTGTTTTTGTCAAGGGCAAACAACAATTTACCCGCCTTATTCCATTCCAGCATTAAATCCACCACGCCAAACAACATGGCCCAGAAAGCCGTCATATTGCCCTTGTTATCAAAAACCACATCCTGCGGTAACGGAAACAGGACCGCCTTTAAGTCTTCCGGTACCCCATATTCAATGGCCTTTTCGTAAAGCTTCTTCCTGATATCTTCCTTATGGGACGCGCGTCCCAAGTCTACTACCGGTGAACTGGAAATATCACTCTCCTTTGAATAGTCATAACGCATTTCTAAATACCTTCTGTATTTACCCAATGAAGCACCTGTGGCCATTCCTTGAGACATGACACCTGTTTGACAACTAACTTGAAAGCCAATTTTTTCTAACAAGTTCCGCATGGGTTTCTCAGAAGGTATCTTTCGCGGATACACTGCTTCTTTAAAATGCTCCCGCGAATCCACATCTCTTACGACAAAAGAGCGGGCACCGAGAAGCTTTGCAATAGCCAGGGCTATGGATTGGGCTAATGTCTCGAATCCTATTGCCCTATACCAGGGCGATACATCTAATGCCGGACCTGTAATAAAACGCTCGCCTAAGAATACTGCTCTGGCCGCGCCTCCGGCGAAAGCACTATTATTAGTCTTGTCCAAATAAAAATAATAGGAAGCACACCGACGCCAATCAACCTGTTTGGGATGATACTTCGTTGTATCATACATCGTGATGTCCCATGCCATGATACCTGCTTCGACAGGTACAATTTCCTGTCTATAAGTTTTCTCATCTACAACATATTCTGCTATCCTGTTTAATAATTTAGATTCCCCTACGATGATAAAGCTCTTTAATCTTTGTATTGGCCCTTGCAGCTCAACACGCACTCTCTTGCCTGATAATAATTCTTTTGCTATATCCTGGGCTTGTGTAACCAGTTCTTCTACTGAACCTGCGGAGAAGATGGCTTTCGGCTGGTTAACCGGCGAGCTGGCACCAGGCGATTGGCAACAATACCATCCTTCTCCAGGATCTCTGCCTATCTCTTGGGCCGCAATAAACTGTGTCATAATAGAGCGCATCGGTTCTTCGCTGTATACATTAAGATCAAAGGGCACGCCCATCATCTTGGCATAGATGAAAGCAAACTTATGGGCAGCGGTACGCGAATCAATAACCGGCAACATGCGCGTCGCATTATACATAATCTCTAAAATGCCTTCCGGATTGGTTTTCATATATTGGATGACAAGCTCTGCCCACCGACGGTTCGGATAAAATTTCTCATCCTTTAACTCTTTAATTTTTGCGTCAATATCTCCTCGCACCTCCACAAAATATTGATAAGCATAAATGCGGGCCGAGGCATCCTCTAAACATTCCTGCAGAGATATCTCGGTAAAGAGTTCGAAAAGATAACCGTTTCCTTCCTCCGGTTCATAGAATCGGCGGCCTGTTTTCTCTTCCCATTTTCTTATTAAAACATTAAGAATTTGTTGAACCGGAGCTCCCGTCATACTGGAAATAACTATAGAAGCTGTTATCATGTCTTTTTTGTCTTTCATCCCAGCCGCCTCGAGTGGCGTAATAGACCATTGAGCAGCGATATTCGTCGAAGCAATTGCTTTAACCGACGTGAATACATCCCAAATCATAAATAAAAATCGATTCTTGATATTTGGATTTTGGGACCGCATATAACTCTTTGCCTGATAGCTCCATTCCTGGCCTAACGTATCCTCTTCATGCGGTTTTCCGGCGATAGCAAAATTAAATCCAACACCCCCGGCCGATGGATCAGCCGTAATATATTCAACCCCACGTAATCCGACGGCACCTGGTATTTGGAAAACAAACTTGAGATATTTATAATCCGCAATCCTACGGGCATTGAGAAGCAGGGGCCGGTCGCGCTCCAGAGAAATACCCCAAGTTTTTTCAACCCAGCCATAAAACCGTTCCCGTGTTCTGGCAATAACATTAAACAGTTCTTCACCGCTTAATCTTCTTCCTTCCTTCATCGCTTGTATTTGTTCTGGCATTAACCAATAGAACGGCCAGATCGAATCTTCAATATAAAAATATTTCCCGATAAATTCGCCAAATCCATATTCCTTATCACTTTCCATAACCTGTTTATGTTCAGGACTGACCGTTCCAATACACCGGGCTACTCGACTAAGAGCATACCATGGGTTAAACGCCTCACTGCCTGTACAGGAGGTGATGAATTCTCGATACATATCTCTCGTCCACCCTGTTACTTTCTCAATCATAGAGAAGTCACTATATGTCGGGAAGGCCTGCGGTACAACCGTATGCGCAAAGGCTATTACATTTTCTTTTCCTTTCTGTAAAACCTTAATATCTTTGAAACGAGAATCTTTAAGCAAATCCACGGTGAAGGAAATGGCGGGCATCGCTTCATGAATCTGGAAAATCTCCGGGGAAATATCTAAGGCCTCCAACGTTTTCATTACAGCACGAGTATAAAAAACTCCCTGTGTTAAACGTTCCCCACTCGTCGGCTCGCCGACATATAATGTATCCGAGACTCCTCTGGGAATCTGAATTAACGGCACGATTATATCTTGCGTTGCTCCTTTGACCTTTAACCGCCAGATCTCAACCGTTGTTTCCAACTCTATTCCGTTAAGTGGCACCTTAATTTGAATATTATGGTCAAATATCCATTGCTCCCTATCATCTTGATGCATAAGAATGTCCCAATCCATCGGCATATCTAACCTCATCGCGGGCATTTTCTCTCTATCGGTATACCGGAGAACCTCTTTAATTCCTTTGGTTTGGTTTCCGCGATTGAAATAGTTCGTCAAGGAACTAATCAAATGCTCAAATTCCGGATTATTCTCATCTCCCGTTTCTTGTTCGATAAACAACACTCTCCGTTTCCCTTCAAATACTTGAAATTCTTTTTCTTCTTTCCCAAAGACAATAACTTGTTTAACGCGGTTTAAGGCGTCTGATAAATCCACGTCTTCATCAGGCATTTCCGCTAAAGCCACCTTTCTCCCTAACATCGGCCGCGGTATATATGTGCCCAGTGAAAGGTTAAACAATCCATCAGCAAAAACATCCGCGTGAACTCCTTTATCAATTTCAAAAATGACATATTTATTACGCCTCATTCTCTGAACAACCCCACGCGCATATTTAGGTAAAGGCATAATATATTTAGCGCCATTAAAAGGAAGTCCTCGCAAGAATGAGCCCATCAAAATACCCAAACCACCACCCATAACACCAGCTAAGGAATTTGATTCGTTAAATAATTGGATGATCACCTCTTTATCCGCTTTTTCTAATGAATCTATTTCATTTATCAATATTTTTAATTCCTCCTCAGAAGTCGCGCGCCAAACTACAAACTGCTCATCATCCGGATTGTTCTTAATCAAATTGTTCTTATTTAATACATTTAACAATCCGGTCTTTTCCAACTTACGTTTACGGATGATAGTCCCTCCATACTTAGTCATCATAGCCTCCACAACCAAAACAGCTACCCATTTGTCTCGGAGGAATTCTTGCGGTACATAATCAAATGGCCTGTCTGAAACCGAACGGGGTTTGATCTTTTCAATTTCTTTATAGACCCGGTTCATCAGAACCAGTTCTCTTGTAGAATCCTCAGTCTTTAAGACAAGCTCTATTTTTATATCATGGGACGCCATTCCAGGATCAATATAATACTTATATCCAGCATACATTCCCGACTTTCGACTGACTCTTTCATCGTCACGTAAAGAAACCTCCTCCATAATCCGTCCTTCGCTCTTCACCCTCAAGAAAAGGTTAAAGAACTTACCATCTTCCATCATCAAATGCTTAACCTTTACAGTAAATGGATCTTCTTTTGTAAACGCTGTCTTCCCCTCATCTCCTTCACGCCATAACCCGAATTTTAGCGCCCGATAAAGTCCTTTCCCCCAACGCACTCTGTTTAATGGAGTAAAATCAATTTCCAACCTCTTATTTAATTCATTTATGATGCTCTTTTGTGCCGATTCCGATAACCCTACAGCTCCTATAACATCTCTATCTAAATTAATGGTGGGCAGACGCCCTCCCATGATTTGGTCCAATATCCTTTTCACCTGATCATATTTGATCCCGGTATCATAGAAGCCTTGGAATTGCGCGCTCAATAATATCGAGCGTATCCACTGTCCTCGGCTGTAACCCCGCTCTTCATCCGGATCCTCAAATTGTTTGAAATACATATCAATAAGTACTTCCTCGGCAATATGTGGTTCTAACCCAACTAAAACTTTCAATACCGTCCGGTCATCATCCGCCCAATCAGCAATGTCCGCATGCTCAACCTTTCCTAAGAATTCATCTTGAGAGATCACCCAATCCGCTCCTGTCCGGGCAATACTCCAATTGTCTGACCACAAAAGACGCTGCAAAATAAGACTAATGACTTCACGTCCGGTAATCGACCGGGAATATTTACGTTTATAAGCTCGATAAAATTCGCTGGCCCATCGTTTTCCACCATCGCGATGGTCCTCTTCAATACTGCGGCTTAACAAAGCTATGATCCACTGCTGACGGCTATTTGAATATTTTTTCCACCCACACATACCATCAATAAACATGCTCCATGCACGTCCATAAACATTAGCGTTGCTCCATAATTCTTTTCCATTATCAGCAAGCTCTTCGTCCAATATAATCTCATTCACAAAGTATTCGCCTGATCTGACATCAATAGCTACTTGCAGTATTG
>JAGLQN010000352.1 GCA_023136835.1 Candidatus Omnitrophota bacterium
TTAGTGAACTTGCTGTTAACTGATGGATAATATTGTTCCATATCCATTAATTGATAGGCCGGAAATAATATCGAATCCAGATCGTCGATTAAAGGTCTGGACCCATTATCTTTGATTTGTCCGTCATTATCTTTATATAAGACTCCTTTGACCCCATCCAAAGTCTCCCCTTTTTCAAGCCTTTGTGCCAGTTCGACTAAAGCCCCTTCCCCCTCACCGCAAATAACGATATCCACACATTGCTTAACAAGTGTTTCATAGGGCAAATACGTTGCGTGCGGCCCACCAAATACAATTTTAATACCCAGAGATCTAAGTCTTTGATCCATTAGGCCAGTTGATAACAGTTATTAATGGAAAAAGTATAGGTTGTAAACCCCACAACATCCGGCTTAAAAAGCTGTACAGATTCTTCAAAGTTTTCACAGTCCAATTTTTTAATACTATTATCAAGAATTTTCACTTGATGCCTATTCTCGAGAAAGCAACTGGCTAAATATCCTGCCCCTAATGGTTGGGAAATCCCGAAAGCCCTGGATTTGATCCTCATATTAGCAGAATTATGAACAACACAAGGCACTATCTTCATGATTGATATTTACTCTTAAAAAGATTCTTATCGGATACAAATTGAGAACGGATAACTTTACGTACACCCAGAATGTAATGATATATCGTTATCGTTGATCTGATTTTTGACAATCGTTTTAAAATATAACTCAGCCTGAAATAAAATTTACTATGAGCCTTTTTAACCAACATAATCAAATCTTCTTTCTTTATTCCGCTCATCTCGACAACAACCTCCATACCGTAAGTCATAACAACTTCACCGCTACCACCCATTTTCTTCTTATCAATAAGTTTTCGCTCTACAGCTTGATCGTACAGTTCTGATCCAGGTAAAGGCGTAGCTATGAAAAAATCAGCATAGTCAGGATCAATCTTTTTTGCAAACTCAATTGTTTTGTATGCTCCCTCCAATGTATCACCTGGCATTCCGAAAATAAAACTGCATAAAACATTCTCAAAATATTTCTTTGCTAATGCCACTGCATGAACTATCTGGCCAACGGTAATATCCTTTTTCATCAAATCAAGAACCTCCTGTGAAGCAGACTCCGCCCCAATAAGAACTCCTTTACAACCCGCCTCTTTCATTTTCAAGAAAAGTTCTTCAGAAGCATTATTCACCCTTAAATTACATGACCAGTCTATATTTAATCCTCGTTTTAATAACAAATCACAAATATCCATAACTCTTTTTTTATTTAACGTAAACGTATCATCCAGAAAATAAAACTCTTTAACTTTAAAATTCTCAAAGAGCAATTGCATTTCATCAATAACATTCTCCGCGGATCTGAATCTTACTTTAGAACCAAACATTTTATGACTGCAAAAAGTGCACCGATGCGGACACCCTCTACTGGTTATTATGCTAGACAAACTATTATTAGAAAACTTACGAAATACGGACCCACGATATTTATCAATCGCGAATAATTCATGTGCAGGAAAAAGCATTGAATCCAAATCTTTAATCAACGGCCTTGGACCATTATCAATAATGTGACCCTTCTCATCCTTATACAAAACACCTTTAACACCTCTCAGCGATTCCCCTTTCGTCAGCTTCTCTGAAAGCTCGACCATCGTTTCTTCCCCTTCACCGCTCACGACAATGTCAACACATCCATGTGCAAGCGTCTCAGCGGGTAAATAAGTCGCATGAGGTCCACCAAGCACTACTTTAATATTTGGATTTAATTCCTTAACCCATTCAGCAATCAGAAAAGAATTCTTGGCCGAAACCGTGTAAGTTGTAAATCCCACTATATCTGGGTTAAAACAGCTGATTTCGGACTTAAGCTGATTAATACTCAAAACATTATCATCAAGAATCTTGACATCATGTCCATTTTTGATTAAATAACTCGCGATATAACCTAAGCCTAAAGGCGAAGAAGTCGCATAAGTTCCAGATTTATTCCATGCGTTAGTATAATAGTAGACTGAACAAAGCGCTATTTTCATAACAAGTTAATTTCCTATATTATTAACATTAGCAGGCAAATTTTTCCCATCGCCCAAATATTTACGCAACACTTCCTGATTACTACACAAGCAACCATCATATGTCAAAAGTTTCTTAAATTCGGCATTCCTATACATCTGATTTAAAACTTCCCGAAGACTATTTTCTCGGATATTCCCAAATGAAAGCGGGAACCAACAACACGGCACCACATCGCCATAACTCGTTACATGAATATTCGTTTTGAAATTCATTCTGCAAAACCCTTTATAATCGAGAGGGGAAAACACTTCACTTTCGACATAGGCCGACGGGTGCTTAGAAATAACTTCCTGTAAAAATATAAAATCATCATGCTTCAGGCTAACCTCATCCTTATTATTAAACGATCCTAGAGTAGCTGCCCCCTGAATCTTGATTTTTTCAACATTTAATTTTTCTGAAAATTCCAAGGTTTTATCCAAATCGCCGTTATACAGATTCTGCCTGGTTACATACGTTTGGATATAGCATGAAACCTTAAAATCCCGGCATAGTCGCACCCCCTCAATTACCCTCCGGAATAAGCCCTCCCGCTTGCGGTAAGCGTCATGAACTTCTTCTTGAAAATGGTCGAGGCTTATCCCTGCTCGATCAAGCCCTGCTTCTTTCAATCTTGCCAGGCGCTCTTCATCTAAGAGATCTGCGTTTGTATCGATCTTGGTAAAAAAACCATTTATTTTGGAATGCCGTATAAGTTCAACAAGATCTTTTCTTAACATTGTCTCACCACCTGTAAATGTCACCTGAACGATGGAATGTATTTTCTTTGCCTGATCTATTAAATTCTTAATTTCATCCGTTGAGAGTTCTTTTTCATTAACTTTTTTATAATCGGATACCCCGCAATGAATACACTTGCATTGGCATTTATAAGTTGAAGCAATCGTCAGAACCTTTGGCAGAATATTGAATCTCTGACCGAAATAAAACATGAATTTACTTAAGATTTTACTGTTTGTAATTAAGGGTTTTGCTACCCGATATAATGGTTTGAGAAACATGTTTATCTCCTGTTCGTATATTTAATCGTAATAATAACACTTATGTTCACACGGTTTTTTATAAATATCTTTATACAGCTTCTGGGCATGATCCTTAAAGTCGCTATCTGACAAATCGCCGTCTTCGGCCCTATCAATTAAACGCCTGATATATAAAGCATCTTTGATCTTCCTTTGTATGGGAAAACTACGTCCTACAATCTTGACTGACGTCATTTTCCATTTTGCCATGCGATGAATATAACATCCACCACAACTAAATATATTATCAATAAAATCAGTAGATGATAGTCCTAAGGACCCATTGTCGGAATCAACCTGATAATCAATGGAACAGGCCGTCGAACATAATTGAGTCCCTGCAAATTTCATAATATGTTTTCGAATAAAAGAAGGTGATTTAACAAAAATTTCTTGAAGATGATGACTGATACCAGAGTACACCAACTTACTGCTCAAGGTTGAATGATCTAGGTCTGAAATGCCATGTTGAAACGTGCAGAATCCATCAATATTTTTACACCTTCCATTCATGACGAAAGCTTCAAACTCCATGTCCCGGTTATCATTGAGTAATTTAGCGATCTCCTCGCCTCTCAAGGCCCTTGGAAAAACTATTCTCGACACGCCCCTCTTCCTAAGGAACTCAACAGTCTGCGAATTAAACATCGTAAGTCCTGTGCTAGCGTGAATTCGCTTACCAGTATTTAAACTATTAAGGAGACTCAGCATACCCAAATCACAGATAATAAATCCATCGACATCAGTCTTAAGAATTCCGTCAACTTCTTTCTTTAAAATATCCTGCTGCGATGGTGTATATAGCGCATTTAACGTTAAATACACTTGAACTCCAAAGTTATGCGCGTTTTTCACAACTTCAGATAACTCTTTATAGCTCCTTAAATTACCCTTTACGCGCTCAACTCGGTTAATAGAGGCGATATTCGAATAGGACTTTAACCATTCATCGGTCAATACACCGCAATATATTTCATCGATACCGATCTTAATTAAATTTTTTAATTCTTCCTGATTATTAATGGGAATTTTTAATTTCATTAAACCCTTTTAAATAAAATTGTTTTCAACAAACCATTGAGCTGTATTCTTAAGACCATCTTCGATTCCAACACGCGGGTTGTAGCGAAATTCCCTAAAATATTTCGATGGATCACATGTCCAATCTCTCGACTGAATCTCGCTTACAGTTGTCGGCTCGATAGAAACAAATGGCTGAGGAAGCCGGGAAATTATCCATAATAACGGAAGAAAACAACTCATAATGGCCTGAGGGATATATATCGTTCTTAATTTCTTATGCAAAACAGCAGCGATTGTGCTATAGAATTGTTCCCAAGAATAAATTTTATTATCGGAAACAAAATATATCTCATCTGTAACGGAAGATTTAGAAGCCAAGATCATAGCCTCAATAAAATCGCCGACATAACATAAACTCATAAACCGGGTTTTTAAACCTAAATCGGGCACTATTCCATATTTTACAAACTTGAAATGTAGTAAAATTTTTTTATCTCCGGGACCATATATCTTGCATGGGCGCAATATAACAAAGGGGATATTTTTTTTCTTTTTTATGACTTCCTTTTCTGCTTGCATTTTCGTCTCACCATAAAACGAACAAGGATTTAAAGCATCTTCTTCCCTTTTCGGTTTCCCGTTTCTACCGAATCCAGCAGCCCCTAAGCTGCTGACATGAATGAATTTTTTCAGTTTTATCCGTTTCTCACAAAGCACTTCAAGTAAGTTTTTTGTTCCTTCGACATTCGTATCATAACATTCTGTTTTTCCCGAGGAATCTCTTGTCGCAGCAAGATGAAAGACATAGTCCAAATGCCCAGGAATATCCAATAAAGAACTCTTATTTCTTAAATCACCTGAATACATATGTATGTTATTTTTCTTGAAAAATTGAGATAATTCAGGCTTTCGAGTAAGAACCATAACTTCATACCCTTGTTTAGAGAGCCTTTCAACCAAGTGGGAACCCACAAAACCCGTTCCTCCTGTTACTAGCGCTTTCATTGAAGATCCTTTAATAAGTCCCTATGGTCAAACAAATAATCAAGAACAAGCTCCTCCCTTGATGTCGATCCGGAAACCTCTTGAGAACGCATATAGCTGTTAGCATAAGCCTGTTTCATTATTTTATAAAATGATGAGTGCATGTAAGCAAATTTTCTAATCTTCCATGGATTAAGTGATATTGGATTGTAAGATGGCCGGAAATATCCTTCTTCTATGAGCAAATCCTCTAGTTCAGACTCTGGCAAAACAGAACAAAAATTTAGTATCGGCTTAACATTCTTTGCATTAAAAATATGCTTGATTTGCCTATATGCGTTAACTGTGTCTTCTATATCTTCCGGAAATTCCCTGATAATCCCAAATGTCAATTCAACTTCGACTGAGCCTCTATAACCAGCTTTTGACAAAAGTCGGCAACCCTCAAGAACCTCAATCACATCCATGCCCAATTTCAATTGATCGACAACCCTCTGTGAACCAGAAGTAACCGGGACAATAAAGTGATCGAGCCCTGATTCTACTAATAATTGCGCTAACTCACGAGTAAAAATATCCGGTCTCATATAGCCGCTCCATCGAATGCCGATAGATTGATCAACCAGTTCAATCAATATCTCAGAGAAGTTTTCTAGAGAATCGGCACAAAGCGTTAACCGATCAGGAAACCAAATCTCTTTCGTATTTAAAGTCCCCGTAATGCTGACAATTTCTTTAATGACTTCTGAGGGGTTTCGGCAGGAGACAATGTTCCTATCGCGGGCAACATCTGGACAATAAATACACCTCTGTCGGCATCCTCTGTTGGTTTGAACGCTTATAATCTCTCTCATGTAGGCCCGGTAATTTGGGAAAATTTCTTTAATATATGTGTAATCAACGGCGGGAAAACTCTTGGCGACATCAAAATCACCGTCAATACGATCATTTTTATGACCCCGACCAATCTTTTTGCCTTGTCGTCTAACCACTCGTTTGTTCTCATAATTAAGTCCTTGAACCAGGTATTCCAGCGTTTTTTCACCCTCCCCGACAATTCCGATGATCCCTTCGGGCAACTTCCTCAATAAATCTCTATAAAATATGCTGAACCCTGATCCACCAATTATTATCGATGCACTTTTTAAATTACGTTTTGCCCATTTAATATAATTAATATTTTCAAGAATCCCTAGAACATAATTTCTCCACCTCTTCAGTGCGTGATAAAAAAATCTTAACGTTTTGCTAATACTATACGACCTGTCATACATCAATTTTCTTAGTTCATCGTCATACAATGCATCCCCAAAATACCTTAAATGTCTCCAGGAAAAAGCGACTATATCAGGTTTATTCTGATTCAATGTTTTCTTATAATGTTCCCACCTATTTCTTTTATCAATAACAGACAGATCAAGAATCAATTGCTTAACCCTCGGTATTTTATTGTGTATATAATTAGCTAAATATACTATTCCTATCGGAAAAATTTTAATCTTTTCGCCAATCGGTAAATAAACGTGCATAACTGAATTTATTTTTTTTTCTTTGTCTAAAATCATCAGGCTTATTTTTTATCCATAAGAATCTTTATCCCTAATCTTGAATTTCTTATAATTTTTTTGAAACCGCCTGCATTTTTTATTGATCTTCTGATAACTTTCGGCCTCAGATAAAACCTTCGATACGCTTTTCTTAATAAAGCCAGGAGTTCATCCCTGCTCAATCCTTCTTCCCAAAAAGGCATTTGAAAATCCCTACTCGGAGAAGAAACGAACTGGTGCCAACAATCCTTTTTGACAATGCCTTCTTGAACGGCTTTTTGATATAATTCAGTTCCGGAATAAAGGGTTAATATATTAAACATCGCATAATCCGGATCTAGTTCAATGGCAAAATCGATCACCCTTTCAACATCATGCTTTGTTTTTTCATGAGGGCAACCGATCATAAAGTATGCTGAGGTGATCATATTAGCCTCTTTTGTCCAGCGGAAAACATTCTTGACTTGATCAATAGTCACACCTTTTTGTAACATTTTCATGCCTTCATCACTTGAGGTTTCAACGCCAATATTTATCCGCACACATCCGCTATCTTTCAATTGAAATATCTGATCCTTTTTTAAGGTATCCGCTCTGGCCCTAATCCCCCATCTGACATCCAAATTGCGCCTCTTTATCTCATGACAAAGAGACCATAAATGGTCTCGGTTACATCCGAAACTATCATCGACAAAATGTATTTCATGTATGTTGAGCCTTAAACAGTCTTCAATCTCATCAACGATATTCTCTGCAGAACGGATCCTATAGCTCCCTTTCGGGGTACTGCAAAAAGCGCAATGAAAAGGGCATCCTCTACTGGTTATCATCGTTGTTACCTTTCCGCTTGATTTGCTTAAGGCATAACGATAACGGTCGCTGTTAAGAGCACGTCGATCCGGAAAAGGATAGGCATCAAGATTATTAGCCATTCGGTAAGAAGGTGTGCATATAATCTGATCATCGCGTTTAAAAATAATCCCCTCTACTTTATTTAGATCCCCATTGTTAGAAAGGCACTGGAGTAATTCAGAAAAGGTCATTTCAGCTTCACCTTTTATAACATAATCAACTCCATCCATGCGGATTGTTTCCTGGGGAAATATATTCACATGGGGCCCACCCAAAACAATTCGTATTTCGGGATTTATTTCCTTTATAATGCTTATTAATGAGCAAATGTCCGCCAGATTGTGTGTGTGAGCTGTAATGCCGACAATATCTGGCGAGAAATCTAATATGAACCTGCCTATTTTTTGATAATCCATATTTTCTGCAATAGTATCAAGTATGTAAATTTCATGGCCTGGATTATATTTCTTCAAATAAGCAGCAATATACATTAAACCTAAAGGTGGAAATATACCAGTTTCAGAACGAACAAATTCGGGTAATTCTGTCTTGATAATACTATCAACGGGTGGGTTAATAAGTAAGACTTTCATGCAGGTATCTTCGGCTCAAATACCAAACGGTCGATATTGAGCGCATCTAAATCTTCCGGTAATTTATTATTCTTGAAAAATTGAGCATTGCCCCTAAGCAAGAGGTCTACAGGCATGCTTTTGTGGTGTAATTTAAAGTTATGTTTCAGGCATTCTTTATCGCACGGAGAAATTGAACGTAAATTGACCGATTTATTCCTCGAAAAAGATGATAAACAATATCTTGTTACTGTCACATAGGCATAAGGAAAATATAAAGACCCTTTGAGGATCGCATCGGGCCTTGAAATCCCCTGGAGCAGGTTATCTAACTCGACACGTTGAATACCTTTTTCAATCAAGAATTCAGACAAAATAGGAACATCAATATTGCTTTGTTTGAAGTGTTCCAAAGCTCGTTCGGGCAGTTTATCCCGAATATTCATGATCCTGGGGCCCCGTTTTTGTTTTGTCAATAATCGTCCTAAAGCCAATAACCCGTTCCATTTCCTTTTATTAAGCAGATTTAAAACCCCCCAATCATTTATGATAATCTCAGCCTTTTGGACGACTTGATTATCTAGATAATCAAATAAAGGTTCAAGCCGCGCTATCCCTTTATCAGTCACAAACGGAGTCATAAAAGTAAAGTCCAGCTTGTTTTCTTGGGAAAAACTTAAAGCATTGTTAAGCTGTTTAACCGAAGGTATCAATCGCTCACAAAATTCAACACCAAAATACAGTCTAGTGTAATCTTTTGTAACATATCGGAAGTCCTCGAGAGAAGAAATGAAAATGGCTTTTTCAATCATGTCATTAATTATACAAGTAATCTCCTGAAAAGCAAAAAAATTCTTGGAAGCTTGGAAGCTTAACCATGAATCATGGCTATCGTAATCTTAGAAAGCATTGCAAAATCCTATATGAAATATAAAGCATTAAAAAGAATCTTTAAAGACAGAAAAGGATTGATATTTGTCAATAATGGAGAAACTTTTTATCGGGGCGGCGGCACAAAAAGGTTACAATGAATATTTCTACGACAGATCCAGCAATAATTTCGGGCATTGTGCTACACAAGGCAATAAACTTTTGGCTGAAGACATTGCCGATGTGATATTAGACAACTTTTTTATTAACCAAAAAGGTTCAATAGCACCATAGCAAAACTCTTTGTCCGGCAATCAATATAACCAGACGGCACAAACTTTATTGATTGCTTTCTTCTTTGGAAATCAACTACCCCTCAATTAAATCTGTAATTTTCCCATCAACACGGATAAATGATATTCCTTTCACTGTTCCAATCCCCTTGGCGTCCCAGGTAAGTAAGACCTTATTAAGATATTGTTTCCCATTCTCGTCATAAGTTTGCCATTCAGCTAATGTTTTCAAACAATCCTGGAATTGTCCGTAAGGAACCTGCACATCCTCCACAGCTAACAATCGAAATGTATAGACTTCTTTGCTCTCACCAACTTGCGTATTATCCGCAGAAGAAAAGTCCTTCAATACATTCTCCCTTGCGTATACATCGCCTATCTTCATAGACTTGGGATACTGGATCGCTGGTGGATAATATACCCCATACTCCTCACCGTCTAAACTGAGATGTTTATGCCTTTTAATTCCTTCTTCGGTTTCTTCAAAATAATCGGTCCAACCTGCGGCATGCCTAATAACTTTAACGCTGATCCCATCTAAATCCTCTTCTTTGATGACTTTTTCGGTTTTTAACTGATCTCCTCAGAATAATCCTTTTACCTTATAAGTCCAACTACTCCCTGGAGTCAACGGACGGTATTCATAAATATCATACACAGTTTCTTCAGCAGAAGAGGTGGGCATCATACTGCCTGCACTACCCCAACTGAATGCCAACATGATAATCAAACCAACAAAAATATAAGTTTTTTTCATGCTCCCCTTTTTTTGATTAATCAGAAAAAACCTTTATGGTGATTCTAACTCTATTTTCTGAATTTGTCTAGACTGTTTGTTAAAAACGGCCCTATCAGATCATTGTCCTCACTTTTCGATTAAAGCGTTTTGATTAGGCCGTATGCCTGTTTTACGATCCTAGAAACATCATGAAAATTACGACACTGCCGTATTCGGTTTAAAAGATATCTTGGTCTAAAATAAAAGCTTAAAATGGCTTTTTTTCTTAACTTCCATACATCATTCGCCGATAAACTTCCAAACGAGGCGGATGGAAAACTCACGCCACTGTCCATGAAAACGACCTGGTTATCGATCAGTTTCTCCCCGATTAATTCCCTCCGAATCATCGTCCCATGGGCAGGAGTGAAAATGTTAAAAGACGCGTAATCGAGAGGTATTTTTTTCGCAAAAAGAATAGTTTCCCGGATTGATTCTTGTGTATCATCGGGAAGACCGATGATAAAGGTCCCTACTGTTTCTATTGCGTATTTCTTGCATAATCTCACTTTCTCGCTCACATCCGTCTGATCAATGTGGCGTTTAATCCGCGCGGAAAACTCTTGGTTTACTGTCTCGACCCCGAAAATCACCGTGTGACAACCGGCCTCCTTCATTAAGGATAGTAATTCTTCATCGACAGTCTCAGTCCGGCTGAAACACGTCCAGCTAGGATTAATTTGCTCTGAAATGATCTGTCGGCATAGATCTTCAGTACGGGATTTCTGCGCAGTAAACGTCTGATCCTTAAAAAAGATCTCCCTTATCCCTAAATCCTTAAGGCGCTTGATTTCTTCGATAACATCCTGCACAGGCCTGACTTTATATCCAAACTGATTGACTGGACAATACGTACATGTAAAGGGGCACCCAAAATCGGTCAGGACAGTGGCAAATATTTTCTCTCTAGAAAAGGGAAATACATATTTTTCATGCTTAAACAACTCATGTCGTGGGAGCGGCACGGAGAACATTTCGTTACTGTTCCGTCGGATTCTCTCGATAACTTCATCCCCATCTCTGTAAACCACATTATCGAAAGAAGCCTCTCTGTTTCCTAGAAACTTAAGAATATCGTCAGTAGCAAAATCTAATAGGACAGCATCAATAAAAAGATGTTTTTGAAGCAATAGCTTAGCATAATCAAGAAAAACATCTCCGGAACCGATCATGAATGCCGGTGTCATTTCTTTGACTTTCTTTAAAAAAGGCATATCCTCATCCATCGATACAGCCCCAGCCAGAAAAATGATTATATCAGGATGCGATCTTGAAGCCTGCGCCGCCGCGTCTTCGGGTGAAATCCTCTCAGCAATGCAGTCTAGCACTGTAACATCATATTCTCTTGATAAAATGCCGCTTAAAATAACAAAATCAATGGGATGGGAATAATATGACGCCTTCGAGATTTTGCTGCAAAAGTAATCCCGCATATAAAAAAGCTTCCCAGGAGGATTAAGCAGAAGGATTTTTCTTCGCATTAGCCTTTGTCCTTGGCATAAACGGTTTAGTTAAAATTAAATTTTTATCCGATTTCGTCAAAATCTCCAAAATAACAAAAACAAACAACGCTAAAAACCCTATCCGAGCTGCATTTAAATAGTGTGTTTGATCCGTCATGACATTGAGGATGAGGAATAAGCACGGAATTATCAAAGTCACCGGCAGAAAGACCATCAAAAACGCCCGAATGGGCCGCAAAAATAGCGTTAACTGGAATATTTTCTTTATACTAACGATCCCGGAATAGAGATCAACTTTACTATACCCTTTGCGTTCGAAAGTTTCGATCGGAACATACATAATTTTGCTTTTACTGAAAATACACAAAAGCGTACTGGTTGTATGGAAAGAGAAGGTATCCGGAAGCATGTCAAGATATTGTTGAAATGCGCTTTTTTTAAAAACCCTAAGTCCGGAATTGATATCCGGGATTTGATGCCCAACTGCAAAATTAGCCAGCTGCCACAGAACCCTTTTTCCCACCATCCTTATCAGATTTTCTTTTTTATAAAATATCCTTTGTCCAACAACCATAACACAGGAATCAAAACTTCTTAACAAACCATGAATACTGCTTGCTGAGTGTTCTCCATCAGCATCCATAGTAACAATGGTATCGTGAGCTGCCGCTTTTATGCCGCTTTTTAAGGCCGCTCCGTAACCCTTATTGACATCGTGACTGATAATTTTTACGTTGAACCTCTGAATCTTCTCGAGCGTCCTGTCTGTTGATCCGTCGTTGACAATAATTATCTCTGAACCCGGAAAGTGCTCTAATAATTCAGAAATAGCCTGATCAACGGCCAAATCCTCATTATAAACAGGAACAATTATAGTAACATTATTCTGGTTAATCATACGGATGGGCTAATTTACTTTTATATCAGCGCGCCGAACTAGACTAGGCGGCTATTGATAATCAGTGTAAATTCCTTTACAATTAGGTTGTTATGTTTGCAAAAAGCAAATTCCCAACCACTTCTTACCTGCTTTCATCATTTATCTGTTTATGCCTTTTCTTGTACAGTTTTTCTTTATTCAAAAACCTTCAACATTATACTTCAGGTGATCATGGATCATTTATCAGAGAAATCCTTGATGGAGCTCCGCTACTCCCGTATCCCTCTTTAAACTATCTAGCAGGACTTTTTTGCCTAAGCCTTTTTCTCATTTTTATATTCATAACCATACGTTTTTATTTCCCAGTTTTATTTGTCCGTACACAAAATTTCTTTCTCGTTCTATTTCTTACAACCACTGTATCCGGCCAGATTTGGTTTAATCATTCTCTTTTTCATAAAATAAATTTGTTTTTGGTTTTCGTTCTGACCATTTTATCTCTCTTCGAGCACAAAAAGACTGATCCATTTACGGAAAAGCCGTCTATTGTGGACATTAAAAAAAAGGAGGTATTAGCACATCTAACGGTTATTTTCATTCTATCCTCTTTTATTTTTCTAAAAAGTTTCCCTCTCCATGAATTTAATCATCTTATCTTCGAGGATGATTATCCGAAATATTTGTATCTTGCCAAACACCATGCTTCAATCCTAAAGAACGGCGCTCTCTTCGGCTGGAATGACTGGTTTAGCGGCGGATATCCTTCTTTTCTCGAACTAAGATTCCTTGGATTCCTATTCCTGCCGTTTTCTCTGCTGGGCGACAATATTGGCTTTCATATGATGCTTTTTGTTTCCTATGTATCTATTCCCCCTCTCATTTACTTCCTAAGCATACAAATTACTTCCGATAGAAAGAAAGCGGTTATCAGTGCATACACTGCCGGCATTGGCATCCTTGCCTATTTTCAAAATGTCATCCCTTGGGGATTGGTTCCGGGGCTTTGTTCAATTCCTCTTTTTTTGGTAAGTTGGGTTTTTATGGAAAAACTCTTTAAAAAGCAATCGTTTAGCTTGACCGTTTTACTCTTAACATTAGGTCTTTTGCTTTATCTGCATCTATATTCGTTTATTATAACCATATGCTTCTTATTTTCTAGAGCCGTATTGGAAATTTTTCTCTTTAGAAATAAAACTCCTATCAGAAGGCTTATGATAGGACTCCTGCTTTTAACCCTGATCGCAATCCCCTTTATTTATTCCCTCTGGCTTTATTATCCATATATTCATTTCAACCGCACAGGATTCTCTTTTCACCAAACAACATTTGGAATTATAACTCATAATTTTGCCCGTGCCGGTAATTATATATTATTTCTTCCGGTCATACTCTTTCACAATCCTTATATTCGTGTCATATGGATGTGTCTTCCTGTTGCCGTGCTAGGCTCACTCTCAGAAAACCAACAGAAAAGAAGCCACCTTTATTTCTTAGTTTTTGCTGTTCTTATCCTCGGCGCTCCACTAGTTCTCTATACTCTTGGCCTGAGAACTGTTTACTTGGCACCATTATTCATTGCCCTTATCAGCGGGCCGTGGTCGATAAAAACTAACGGAAAGCTTTCTTTGGTTCGGCTTTTATTGATCTTTTTGATTAGCTCTTTTGCAATCCAACCTGATACTATTGGAAAGCAAGTTACACATATAAAATCAATTAATGCTTTCCACCCTAAGTTGATCGAACAAATCTCTAGTCTTAGCGGAAATCTTCTTTTGGAGAATTCATCGCATCTCAATCCCCATGAGCGGCCGGACACCCTCTTCAAAGAATCACCCTTTCCCCATTTCGAGGCAATGCTGGGCCTCTTTACAAAAAAAAGATTCCTTTCGCATTACGGAGAAGATCCTTACCCTTATTTTACTTTTCGGGAAGGCCTTATCGTCAATGGTGCCTTCCGCAAGCAGGATATCCGAGAGGCCGACATTAATACCATTGTATCATTATATCGAAAATGGAATGTTGCTTACCTGATTCTCTGGAATGACCACTCAAAATCTTTTTTTACAAACAAGCCGTTTTTTGAAAAAATATTTGAAGACGGAATATTCCAAATTTTTAAGTTTAAGAACCCAAAAAGCGCCGGATCCATAACTCCTGCGGCCATCAATATCCGTCGGATCAATCAATTTAAAAAAGAAATTATCGTCAAAGGCGCCAGAAAAAACGAACTGATCATCCTAAGACAGAATTATACTCCAGGATGGCATGCATATTTCCACAATAAACCGATTCCCCTGATTGAGCACGACGGGCAGCTATCTTTCCTGTGTCCTGAAGCCGGCAATGTAAAGATCACGTTATTATTTTCCCGTTTTCTCTTTATGCCGTTATTGATCATTAGCGCATTATTTTTTTCGTTTTTGTTGGAACTAAAGAGATCGTAACTGCGGCAAAAATTCAAGCAGCCCCATTATTTCCATCCCCACAAAAAAATACAAGATTTTGCTATAGCTGCCAGGACCAACAAAACAACAATATAGTAAAGTACCGGCCATTTGTTTTTGATCTGACTAATTTTATCAGAGGTCAACAATACCGCTGGAATTAAGGTTAGTGAACACCAATACCACTCGACTTTAACCAATCCCGCTTCAAAAACCGGCGATGGTTTCCATTTTAAGAACGTAACCACCCCGAAAATCACAAAAAATACATAAAGCAATAATTTTTTAAAATCATGCTTCCTGTCATAGACCGAAAATATGACGCCCAGAAAGCACAGTGCGCCCCATATCGAATTAAGGCCTGGATACTCGGGAGAATCATTGCGCCAAATCCCTAAATCCGTTAAGAACGTATTGAATAATCCGAAAAAATAAAAAGCAAACGGATAAACGCTAAAACCCAGCTGGCTGACTCTTTTGAGATGATCTGCATAATTCACAAAACCATCATGATCAGGCGCCGTATTGACCAGGTTCCAGTAAATATCCGGTGATATGACCACAAAAAAGACCAGCAGGGCCACATAGGGCGTTTTCTTTTTGAGCCAATCTCTGCGTTCCGAGAAAAGCAAATAGATGAAAAAAACTATTAATAACAGGAAGGCGATTTCTTTACAGAGGAACGAAAGGCCAGCATAAACGCCGGCTAAAACCATCCGCTTCGGATCATTTTCATCAATAGCTTTGTAAAAATAATACAACGTAATCGACGCAAATAATAAATAAAAACTTTTTTCGATCGCAAACGCCGAGATGCCGATGTGATACTCATTGAATGCCAGGAATACCGCGCTTAAAAGCGCTGCCTGAACCCCGAACCATCGCAGGGCCATCAGATAGACCATCCAGATCGTCAACACACCAGCGCAAATGTTCAGAATACGATAGCCCAAAAGATTATCGCCAAAGAAAACCGTGCTTAGCTTTATCAAGTATACCGGGAGAACTGGATGCTGATAACCATGGAACACAAGTTTGAACTGTCCCTGCGCCATCGAACATTGGTCTGCCAGACCGATCCACTGATCTTCATCATGAATTAAAGGAACACGGCTTGCCATAAACAATCTGAGAGCAAAAGCGACCACGATCACAAAAAATATAAAGATATTGCGGCAAGAATCATCTCTCAAGGCGCGGTCAAGACCTAACATCATCTCTATCCTCACAGGGTTCTAATCGTTCTTTCTGATAAAATCTACGTATAAGATTAGCCAAATAATAAACTTCTTTCAAAGTCAGGCTTGGGTAACACGGCAGTTCAATAACATTAGGGGATATTCGTTCCGCAATAGGGCACAGATCTTCTGATCCAAGAAAATCCAGAGCAGAACAAGCCCGCATAGACCCCATTTTGGTATCGACCCCTCTTGAAAGCAGATATTTTCTTAACGCCTGGGCTTCTTGAGTGACAATACCATAATAGAGGTTGATATGCTCCTTCCCCCCATTGATCAAAGGCAGTTGAATCTGTTCAATACCGCTTAAAAGCCTGTTTAATGCCATCCCCCAAAATATCCTCTTATTGTTCAAATCTTCCAGTCTTTTTAATTGTTCTATCCCAAGAGCTGCCTGAAACCGCGTAAACGCCAAGGAACCTCTAGTGACCCTTCCCTCCTCCAAAACATATTTGTCTTCCGTAAATTCCTCGATGAACTTAGAACCCAGACAGTTCATCAAATACAATATTGGATAAACAAAAAAAGGAAATATGACCCTCTTCGTAGATATAGTTTCGATAAGCGGCTTCATCAGTTTTTGGAGAATCACCCTTTTTTTTGCAACATTATCCGCTTCCAAACGACTTCTGAGATTTGACGCGATCCTTTCATTATTCGTCGCTAAAATAGCCCCTTCTAGCGTAACCAAAGCCTTCCCTGTTCCAAAACTAAAACAAGCAAGGTCACCAAAACTTCCCGCTCTTCTATTTTTATACTCCGTGCCACAGGCATGAGCCGCATCTTCGATCAACAGGATATTATGTTTTTGACAAAGAAACGTCAGCCTATCCATGTCACAGATTCGACCATAAAGATGGGTCGCAAGGACCATTTTGGTCCTTGGCGTGATCTTTGCCTCAATCAAGTCAGGATCCATATTCCAGGTCTTTGCGTCTATATCAACAAAAATAGGTTTCAGCCTCTTGTATTTGAACAAAGCCGCCACAACATGGTAATTGTACGATGACATGATAACCTCATCGCCTTTCTCCAATTCCACTGTATCTAAAAAAACAGCGAGTCCAATTCTCGCCGTCGGCATTGCAATCGCATATTTCACCCCAATCAATCTCGCAAAACGCTTTTCAAAAGTGGCAATTAAAGACTCTTGAGGATATCGTTGGCTCAATAAATTCTTAAGCGCAATGAAAATCTCACACATTGATAGCTCAACTTTTCTGCGCGGAATAATTACCATAACATTTCTTTCTAAACAATTGCTGAATACGCCAATTATCCTAACTGATAAAACGTATTCAATAGGTTCTTGTCAACTTCATTCTTCTCGAAAAAGTCTTCAACTGGAATAAACTTGAAAGCATCCAAAATTCTCCGGATTTTTTCCAAGTTTTGCTTAATACCATAGTATTGGATCACTCTGTCGATCCTTGAAGTTCTTATTAACGGAAGACCTGCGTCTATCTCCCATGGATGAATATACAACATAAAAGGAAAGCCGTCTTGATTGATCTTCTTCATTAAGCGCATCATCAATCCAAATGGATAAACCCGTAAGAAAGCACCCCCTAAGGGAATTGTCAATCGGAAGAATTGAGCTCCGGACCTTGGGATCTCGATAATTTGATCCCCCTTGGTATTTTTCAATAAACTTAACATTTTTGGCGAACTCGAATCGTATTTATAATCATATTTCTTTAGAATTTCCAGAGCCCAAAGACAATCATTATTGATTGACCAATTAGGGGCCCGGAAACTCTCGACCGGTCGCGAAACTAGACTATTTATAAACCCAGTGACTTTGCTGACATCACTTTCAAACTCTTGTTTATCCATTGAAAAAACATCCACGTGTTTGTAGCCGTGTGCACCGATCCGGTGTCCTGTCTTATCAATCCGCATAACTAACTCTGGAAACTTCTCAACAACCTCCCCTAACACAAAAAACGTTCCCCGGGCGCCAAATGAACCGAATAAATCTAATAGTGTCCGGACATTGGAGCTAATACGGCCCTCTGCAAACACGCCCTTTTTTCCGCTTAAGTATTTTTGAGCCGTGCGCGTGTGATACCAATCTTCACAATCAATAGTTAAAATATTCTCTATCATCAGCCAATGCAATTATTTTTCTTCGGTTTACTTATTCTTGAACTTCCTCCGGCACAAATATATCCAGTTGTGATTCCGAATGAAAAAAATAAGACAATTCAAAACATTTTGCCGTATCCAGATGTCTATAATTCGCCTTCACAGAATCCATCACTTCCTCTGTCCACCGACCCACATCAACACCGACTTTCGATATAACAATCAGGCCAAACCTTTTCGACCTTATACTGCTGATTATCCTCTCCTGGTTCCACATGCCCTTTTTTGTCAATTGGGTCATTGAAAAAGGTTGAAATATGATTTCCTTCCCATTCTGAGCCATATAACCTGTATACTCTGAAAGAATATCACCAGATGTATGCCGAATAAGCTGAGCGACTTTTTCGCCCGACAATCTGTCTTGATTAGACGGCGTAGTCATATCGCTCTTCTGATAAAAGATATACAACTGCAAAATAACGCATATGATAACAAAATACGTCAAAGCTAAAGATCGTTTCTTTCGCAGGTTCCCATCTAAAACAACGCTCATTGCCATCCCCGCCAGAATACAGTTAGCCATCCAGAATTCAAGAAAATAATTAATAGCAGAACCGGATTTCCCAGCTGCAATCGTAACAACCAGCGAAAGCATCCAAAACAAAGAAAATACAGACACCTGCTTTTTCATAAGCAAAAAGACAACATACATTAATGATAGAAATACAGCAATACCATGAGCCTGCAAGAAATGCTGAATCCACGTCAGATAACCCGTCCATGAAACAGCCCCAGCTGTATACTTTGTAACGTGAACCAAGAATCCCCCTTTCGTTATTATTGAAAGAGCGGCGGCAAGAACAAAACCCATTCCTATCAATGTAAACAAGAAATGAAACGCTTTTTTAAGACTTCCCGAAGCTTGCTGACGTTCACCCCCCTGCGCATAGCAATACATCGGCTTAAAATGCTGCAGTACTAAAAATAAAAAACAGCTCACCGGTGCGGCAACAGCGCTTTGCCTGGTAAAAATCGCCCCCACAAAAAATAATGCGCACAAATATAAATATTTACTTCGACCGCATTTATTGTCATTTAGAAATAAGCATAGCCCGACTATGGTAAACGCTAGCGCAAGCGTATCGTGCCGAGAAAGCACAGACCAATTCTTCAGCCACCCGGATGAAAAGAAAAACAATCCCGCAAGAGCGGAAACCATTTTCTTCCTTGAGCCCATATAGACAATATAACTAATACAGTAGCCACAGATGATCGTCGAGAAAATGGATATAAACCGCCCCAGCATCAATTTAGGCCCAAAGACCCTGACAAGCCCTGCCAGAAGCAGTTCAAAAAGAGGTGGATAATTTACAACCGTATACGGCTCTTGGTAAACCGAAGCATATATGCTCTTGCCTTGAGACAGCGCCCAAGCCCTTTGAAGGCTCAACCCCTCACCGACATCAAAATCAAAAGGAAACACCATCATCTGAAAAGCATAGTGAAAATACATATAGGCATGTAAAAGCAAATAGGCCAAAATAAAACCCAGCATAATCCTGACCGGATATTTGCTTTGAAAAGATGGTTTCTGAAATCGAATGATCTGTTCCATTATGCCTGTATTAAAAATTCTTCCGCTCTTTAATTAAATAAAGACTCGAACCTAAAAGAAACATCAATGTTACAAACGCTCCCAATAAAAAACTCAAAGGCCTATAGTAAAACAAGACTTTTTGGTCTCCCGGTTCAACTGGCACTGCAATTAATCCTTTATAAGGCTGGAGCTTCGCCCCTTTTCGATCTTTTTTGACCCTCCATCCTTCATAATAATTCTGATTTAGCACTAAAAGATCACGATCTCCTGCATTAACATTCAAAATGACTTTATTGGGAGAGAAATACTCAAAAGTAACATCCCCTTTAGAAGCAGATAAATAGGCCTCTCCCCGATAATCCGGTTCAGATGTCGTGCGAACCCTGCCCCGATCAATATTTACAACCTCATTACCCTCTATTATGCCACTGTTACTTAAAAAAATCGGGTATACAGAGCTATGGCTGGTATCATAGGCATAAGAATCGACTATTTTCTTTGGATGAAGGTTAATATCCTGATATCGTTGTCCAAACGACTCGTTTCGTTTGACTTCCATCGGGCGAATTGTAAAGGCATTCTTAAATATCGGCGAATTAACCTGATATAGATCACACAGGACAAATATCATGATCACAAACGACAACCACTTATACCAACGCATACTCTTATTTTTGATAACCGTTGAAGTAGTTCGCTCAAGAAAAGACAATCCAAGTCCGGACAACAGGGCAATCGAGAAAATCGCGCCCAAAATAAACCTCGACGGCACATGCAGCGAATTATAGACAGGGAAACTGTGGAGGGCCTTCCATAAGTTAACAGGAGATTTTCCTCCAAGCGCCACTAATAAACAAATCAAACCCGTCATGATCAATGGCCATCTCTCTTTAAATCCCCTAATAGATCCAAAAAGAAATAATATTAACGGCACAAATCCGATATAGGCCCCATATTCATGCCACTGATAATTCAAACCCGCCGTATATATCCATCTGGTACTCAAATAATCAATGTCTAAAAGAGCCTGTTCCCTGCTAAAGAATATTTTGTACAATACGCCTAAGCTGACCCCGCTGTTTTCATCCGTTAACCGCGGAACCTTTGCAAGAAACTCGATCATAGGGATCAGCTTGACCGCGCACAACAAAAACGTCCCTATAAAAATCATTCCCAGCATTTTTAATGGAATCATTTTCCTTATCTGGAGTGATTTCAGCATTGCATAGACAGTCAAAAACATAACAAATACACTAAAAACATCCACGCTTCCCGCAAAAAGAAACAATCCCAGGAAAATAACAGCTCCCAAAATCTGTTTTTTATCCTGAAAACTTTTTAGAAAGAACAGAAAAGTCCATGGCACAAATGCCATAGCAAACCATTCCGCATGCCCCTCCGTTATATGCAAGACATACATCGAACTCAACATAAATACAAAAGAGGCTAAATACGAAGAGCTTTTGCCAAGATTCATAGACCGTGCAAGCAAAAAGAGCCCCATTAAACCAATAACCAAATGGACAATGATCTCCAGTTTTAGGCCAACAACAGAGCCGAAAAGTAAAACAAATCCGTAGAAAGGTGAAAGAAATAAAGAGTGTGGATGCGCCAATACCACATTCCCACCATTGACATAAGGATTCCATAAGGGGAATTGATGATACCGTAAAATAGTATCCCTGGGAACAGCGTTCCAGAACGTAAACTGGTCCCAGTCCATCTGCCCCCAATAAGAAAACTTCTCTATAACAGGAAAAGAATAAATGATGGCAACGACCACGAAAACTGCCAAAGGAATAAAGTGTTGTTTCCTCATAAGACTATTGTTTCGGTTTTGATCTTTTCCGTTTTAATGGACATAAATTCAGCTGGTTGTTCCTGTTTGCTCATATTAGCTTTACTTCCGGTCTATTTTAAAGATATAGATTGCCTGCCCATCAAGAGAATAATTCTCGATTTCATGGAATGAATGCCAAAACAACTCCGGTCTCGTCAAGTCGTACCAATATACATCAAGCCGCCCAACTTGATCGTAGTTTATTCCTTTTGTTTTCCAATCCTGTATAAACCCCTTGACATGGCTGATATAGGGCCCAAATGCAATGATAAAATCGGAAGGAATTTTTCCGAAAAAGTGAATATCAGGCAATTCATTGAACTGTCCTGATTTTTCTTTTAATTGCCACGCATATGTCGCCTTTGGGGCATGAAACATTAAAGGATATGTAGCATAACCCGGCATTACAGCTACAGTTTGTTTATCCTCAACATTCTCATTTATCCAATCAGCCGCAGCTCGATACGCGCTTGGCGGCGGGGTTAACAGTTCTTGTATAAATTCGGCTACTGTTGACCTGAAACGACCTTGAGCGATAATGCTGCTAAAATGCGTTTTTTCGTCAATCCCAACCAAAGGGCCTCCATGTAAAACATTAGTACTAAACGCCAGTATAGCAAGCGGGATCGCAAGCCATTTTGCTCGAACGGTCAATGCCTGAATACTGATAACAGCCGTAAAGATGCAAAGAGGAATTAACGGAGCAAGATATCGAACCGTCGCAACAGGCAACAGACCCAACCCCACCTGCTGCGGTGATAGCAATGTAACCGTAAGAATATAAGTAAGAATCGCAATTGGCGCTCGTAACAATCTTTTGTCTTTAGCATACAAATAAAGGATAGGCGCTAAGAGAATAAGTAAACCAACACCATGCTCGCAACTATTTAGATCACGTAAATTCCACAGAAACAAGATCACTTTACCCGTCAGCCATGATACCGTGGATTTACCCCAGATATGATCCATTCCTAATGGGTTATAAATACTTACCAACAGGACGCCAACCGCAATTTGAGGAATAAAGATAACCGCCAATTCAAGATTCCGTAAAGGTTTAATCTTCCTTCCCCAAAAGAAATAATCCACTGCAAAACAAGCATAGACCGCCGCATAGATCATGTAATTAGACGCAAGGAGCACCGCTGAAATTAAAATAACAGCTAACAGGGTTCTCTTTCGACCATCACGGTAAATATATAGAAAGGCAAGAACTGTGACAAACAAAATCGCAACCGAATAATACCGGCATTGGCGCGCATACAACATCAGCGAAACATTACCGAGTATCCCAGCCACAGTAAGCAACCATGTAGATATTGGAGCTCCGCTTTTCCAGAGCCAGAAAAGCATCATAATAACCGTAAGAAATCCGCAAATAGCAAACGGCAAACGGGCGGCAAAAGCCGAGCCTCCTTCCGTGGACGATCCCACAAACGGCGCGGCAAGATAAAACGACAGAGGCGGGATATACCTATTACGCAGGCCCCTCAATTCACTTCCGGAATTGTAGGCAATTAAATTATGATCCAACTTCGCATGAGTATCACCAGTACGCCAAACGGACTGAGCAAATAAAGCTGTTGTTGCTTCATCATCCCATAAGGCATACTGCCCAAGACGAAAAAAAAGAAAAAACAATGCGCAGCTTAGCGCTAATATTGCAATGATAATTTTTATGATTCTTGGATCGGTCTGGATCACTTCTTTGATCCCAAATAGAAATTAACGAGTTTTTTGAATATACAGATCTATGTAAATACCGTCTCTTTCTCTCGATGAGACCTTACGGAATTCCTGATCCATATAATCCCTCACAGATGCTACATTGTTGGCAAAAGGAGCATTCTCCTCCCATTTCGACGAGATCAGCCAAATACGTTCAAAATTTCCTGCATTTAATTGTATCTTTCCCATCTCGACCTTACCGCTTTCAAAGAAAGAAAATACCTGGAGCTTTTCCCATCCTTCCAAAGGTAGGCCCCCTATTAAATCGCCTATTTGCAAATATTGGACGTCAAACGGCTGCAACTTTATAGGATATGAAAGAAAACAGAATGACTTCGATAGGTCATGTTCATGCAACTTATACTTTTTAATAACATGCAAAAATGCCATGCGGTACGATTCGATATCTGCTGTCGCAATGAGGTCCCCCTTCCTCAATTCTCGGTCCATATGTTCCATCAGATCGCCATAATTCCGCCTTGGAATAGCCCCGAGAAAAAGATCGCCCCGGTTTTCATGAGTAAACATAATACCCCGGTGATAATTGACCAGTGAAGCGGCACTCAATATCATAACGCAAAGGATCGCCAAACCTTGAACATATTTACCACGAATGCTCTCAATCCCTTTGGCAATAAACAGATAGTAAATCGGTGAGAAAATAATAAGCTGCCGGTGGATATACACCGGCGCCATGAGTTTCGAAAGGATATAAGTTATCATGATCGGTAAGAATAAAAACAGAAGGAATACACTGGCCTTTGCTTTATCCGACCGGAAATAAGAATAGGCGCCATAACCAAAGAAAAGAAAGAATACCGGTAAACCTATTTGGTATAAAATCCCTGTCGCCGAGTACCCGAGACTGAAAATTCTCCATGTAAATAATACCGTGGTAAGTGATGGGGGTGGCAACCAAAAGTTATCCTTTACAAAACTGAGTTGATCAATTAACACATATTGCAAAAGTAAAAGAAAGACCAAAGTAGCACAGACCGACAGATACCATTTTTCAATGTACCTGCGATACTCCTTAAAAAATAAAGCGGCTCCCGAAATGATCAAAAGCAAGCCAGAATAATAACTCAAACATATCGCAAGAATACTCGTTATAGAAAAGCAAATCCAATAAAAAAGCTTATCTTTTTTTAATGCTTGTACATAGATATAAATCATAAGAAGCGCAAAAAAACAAGCTGTTGCATAGGCGCGCGCCTCCTGAGCATACCATAAATGAAAGGGATTAACGGCCATGATCATAAGGGCATAAAGACTCACTCTGCGTGTGAATAAGGTATTCGATAACTTATAAAATACCCCTAAAGAAAGCATGCTAAATATCACAGATAAGACCCGTAACGACTTGCCGTCTCCAAAAACAACACTGTAGAGATAAACCAGTAAGTAGTAAAGCGAAGAATGCGGGTCATTTTTCATATTCCTCAACATTAAAGAACTTGTTGAAACCCCGGATAAATCTGCCGCGCCGATAAGATTTCTCGACGAAAACATATCTGTTCCCTGTTCATCAAACCATAGATCATATTTGTTAAGGTTATACACCCGTAAAAATAAAGCACATGCCAGAATGAGAAAAATGGCAATCATGAATTTAACCTTATGTATTCTTATATTCTTCATGTTTTTCTATCTGAATACTGGTTTAGTCAGTAAAAATAATTACCAAGAACGCTAAGAACGGAATATGGTATTTTGATTTTTGATAAGATTCCTTAATTGGGCGAGAAAAGGAAGAACTTAATGCGGAACACATTACCATAAAAATATTTCTGGAAAGATTGACGCGAACCTTAAATATATTGTGACTTCAGGCTAGTCGCTTATTTTCTAAGGACCTATACATAGAGCAACCACTCGAGCCCCTACCGAATATGCCCCGGTTCCAGGATTACAAGTGACTTGACTGATTTTGGTGTTTCCAGCACCACAAGCAGGATTAGAAACATCGCTTACTAAGAAATACCGTACACACTGAGCATCTACAGGCTTCGGCCTCAATAGCCAGGAGCTCAATGGAAGATAACCCATCATTATGCCTAACGCCATTGCTAAGTAAATAACGAGCTTTCTTCTCATTGCAACATCCCCTTATCTGAAATTAGCACCTTATATGAAGCCATTTCTCTGGAAAAGTGAAAAACGCGCTAATGTCCAAGTTCCTAGTCAACTATACATAAAGCCAAAAAATGTATGGGACTTACGCTACCTTGTGTTGAGCTTATCCTTGTCCCCCCTCCCGCACAAGTAGGAGGATCACTCGCACCACTAGCTAAGTAAAGCCGAACACATTGCGCTTGCGCGACTTCCGGTTTAAAAAACCAAGAAGTAAAAGCAAACCAACTGCCAATCAATATGCCCAATCCCAATACTATGCAAATAGAACGTTTTTGACTCATTGTAAACACCTTCGTATAAAACATTCTCTCCGTGAGAACAAATGACACTTACAAATATCTTTAATGATTACTATAGCATAACATAGTAAAAACGCAATGTTCTTTTGTATAAATCTTATAACTAATAAACTAAGATAACCACAAAAATTCGCCAGAAAAATAGGCTTTTTTAAAGTATAGCACAGATGCGCATAAGGGCCAAATCCCAAAGGCTAACTGTCATCTACGAATTAAAAGTAGACACCTCAAATATGCCATAATTGGAAAAAAAGGAGATTCCAATCATGGCTAAACAAATCCACAAGCAATTTACAAATGAACAGGTTAAAGAACTTTTAGAAAAATACATCAACAAAGAGATTGAACGAAAATATATCCAAGCAACTCTTGGAATTAAAAAGGCTCAGTTCTTCCGTCTTTTGAAAGCTTTTCGAAATAACCCAAAAGATTTTTCTATTGATTATGAACGAAAGTCTAAAACTCGCTCCAATAAACCCGATCCCCACCTTGAAAGGTGGGGTATTTAACTCCTCACAACCAGAAGGATAGTTGAACTTCGGCGGGGGAAGAACCTTGGCGTTCGATATACCGTTCAATAACATTCTTGTTTCCCCCTTCACCAACTGTTCCTACAAATTTTCCATCACTCCAAAAGAGTTATTGTCAAATGTTGTGGGCTGAATTTAAGCATCCTCTCAAAATCTTTGCTTCTCAGACGGCCATAGAGCAACGATCTCGTCGATGGTCGACCATTGACACATCTTAAACTTCAACCAATTCCAATGGTTTTGATATTTTAGCCTCAAGACCATCTTCAAAAATAATTCCTTCCCAAACTTGTTTAATTTTTTGAGCAAAACGTATTTTGTTCCATCGCTTTTGTGCCGATTGAATTAACTTGAACACCATCGTGAGTGTCGCGATTCGTGACCCGCAGCCCTTGGTTCTGTATGTTCTTAATCGCACCGTTGCAAAGACAGATTCAATCACGTTTGTAGTGCGGATATTTTGCCAATGCTCCGCTGGATAGTTGTAAAATTCTAATAACCGGTCTCGATGTTTCCGCATTTAATTCCTCCTTAAGGGCAAAAAAATCTTTATTTCGTAATTGGTCCATCCCGAAGCCCTTTTTAAGTCTCCGCGACATCTTTGCCCTACGGGCTAACCGACTCATTGACAACTATCACTCTATCTCTTTAGGTCCATTACGTGTCAAACTCCCCAACGTTGAATCCCGTCAACCCGTCGACATTCGTATCTACATCCTTAATCTTGACTTCTATGAACTCAGGTTCTGGTATCGTGGTAAGCTTATCAAGGTCATTCGTCAAAAAATTAAGGACTTTTTACCTGTCCACTTTTAAAAGGTTCCTAACAATCCCAAAGGCTAATCCAGATCATTTAACCAAATTAGCTGATTTTCTCCTTTCTATGCCATTTGACAATTTTCTTCACCTCTTTGTGAATAACAGTAGCATTTTCCTTAGAATGATGTTATCATTTTATACTCTAAAAAGTTATATATTGCTTAATCGGAACATTTAATAAGGATTTAGTACATGACATCTCTCATTACACAAATCAGCAAACTTGCAGCTACACACAATGCTCCAGACCCTAAACTGATCCGAAAACATAACATCAAATTGGGCCTGCGTAATACGGACGGCAGTGGTGTTGTTGTAGGTTTAACATCAAAGGGCTGTGTCGTTGGCTATGAAAAAGTATTAAAATCAGCCCCCCTACTAAACAGACAAGACATTACCCTACAGATTCCCGGACTCAACCGGAAATTAGCCCCTTCAGAGGCTTGTTATTATCTTCTCAATGGTCAAACCCCTGAATCATCCAGATCACTTGAAGTCTTTCTCTCGCGCTTGGGATACCTTTCTGAATATGATGTTAAGCCAACTAAAGGCCGGCTTTATTATTGCGGATACGCAATCCAAGACCTTATCAACGCTTATAAAGACAGTGAGGAAGAAGGCTTCGATGAAGCAACATACCTCCTGCTTACCGGGGAATTACCTGAGGCATCACAACTTAAGAATTTCCGTAATGAGATGATTCGACGCCGAAATATCCCGATGCGCGTGACACGCTTTATCACATATGATTCGGAGAATCCGGATCAAATGAGCGCCTTGCATCGAGCTGTTGCAGCGCTGAGCCTCATGGATAAATATCCTAACTCGGACCAGATTCCGCATCAGATCGAACAATGCCTGAATCTTATCGCTAAGTTTCCAACCATCATTGCACATAACTACAATGCGATGATGTTCCGGAAGGGAAGAGGACACGGCCTTATTAATCCATCCACCAATATGTCCCCAATGGAGAATTTCGTCTATATGCTCAACGGTCAGAAACCGGACCGCTTCATCGCCAAACTCCTGGATATGCTCATGATCCTCCATGCCGAGCATGGCGGCGGGAACAATTCAACATTCACCGTGCGTTCGGTCACCTCAAGCGGCGCCAATACCTATATGGCTATTTCTTCAGGGATAGCTTCACTAAGCGGATACCTTCACGGCGGCGCTAATGAAGCCGTTCTTGATATGATGGCAAATATCCAGAAAAACGTCAAAGATTGGAATGATGATGAAGAAATTATTGTCTACTTGAAGAAGATCCTCAATGGAAAAGCACACGACGGCAAAGGAAAGATCTATGGCATCGGCCACGCCGTTTATACCCTTTCCGATCCGCGAGCGGTTATTCTTTTAGAAAAAGCAGAAGAGTTGGCTAAGATGTCCAACCGAGAAAATATCTTTTCTCTTTATCAAAACGTCGCTCGCCTAGCCTGTAAACTCATCCTCAAAGAGAAAAGCAAATCTGTCTCTCCAAATGTCGATTTCTACTCGGGATTCGTCTATCAGATGATGGGAATTCCAAAAGAACTCTTCACCCCCCTATTTGCGATGGCCCGCATTTCGGGCTGGTGCGCGCACCGCCTTGAACAGATAGCCCAAGGACGTATTATGCGTCCGGCATATATCTCCTCGATCGAGCCGCGAAAATATGTCAGCATTACAAAAAGATGCAGATAGATATTGATGGGAATTTACTTCTATATCATTCCGGGCAAGAAAAGAAATCCAGTGAGTTATCCAAGATTTCGGGGCATTGCTTCTGTTTAACCCCTGGCTCTAACTGAGGCTTAGGAGAAAAAAACCAAGTTCCTACCGCAAGGCAGCTTCCGATGGCTACCCCTAAAACCACCGCGAAAATAATGTCACGTTTCGAATTCATGGCAACGTTCTATTTCCATGCCTTGGCTCTTTGAAGTCGTTTTCGGTTTTCCTCCTCGGTGATCTTTTTTGCATTCGCAATGACGGGAGCGATCTGGGCGGCGATTCCGGAAAGCAGATTGATCTGACTGCGCGCAAGATCCATTTTCACAAATTCACTGGATATCAGAAAAAATCCTAATAATTCTTCTCTGAGGATGAACGGCTGAATAATGAAAGAGGCCCCGCAATAGTCCGGAAGAAGGTCCCGGCTAAATAAAACTGTTGCCGCGGTATCTTCGATGATCAATCTTGCCTTATTCTCCTTCAGCCACTTGATAAGACAATCATCCTTTTTGAGGATCACATCTTTTTTATCATATCCGTTATTAGATTGCAGCTCGAACATTTCGCTGAATTCATTCCACAAAGCGATAAACCCCCTCTGTGAACACGGAATAACATCCCTGATCTTTCTTAAGACACCATTTAAAAGGCTATTGATATTCTCCTGTGAAGCAAGAAGCCTTCCCGTCTCATAAACGGTCACAAATCCGATGTCCGTCTCCCGTAAACGTTTGGTTGTCGCCAAAAGCATGCCGCCTAAAATACTGACGGCAATTTGCGCATCTGTTTTGAGAAAATAATAAAAATCCTTACAGCTTAATTTTAACAAGATTACGTCACCCTTCGCTTTTACCGTTGCCGACCTTTGTTTCTTGTCAAACAGGGCCATTTCCCCAAAGAACTCCCCTTCTCCCAGCGAAGATAGTGACTGCGATAGATTAGCTTTTTTATTGACAAACTTGACGATCTCAACCTCTCCGGAGAATATAAAATAAATTTCATCTCCGGGGTCATCTTCACTGAAAATGATCTGCCCGTCTTTAAAACACTCCTCACTTAGCACAGGAGCTAACGATTCCAGTATTTTCTCATCAATATTGCTGAAAAGTCCAATCTGTTTTACTTTCAATACATCAGACATATATTCCCTCCATCAAATGAAATTTCCAAAATCTCAAATTATTATAAATAGGCCTTGAGCGCGTCCGGATTGTTGGATTTAGCCTCCGCCATTTCAAAAGTGATCAACCCATCACGGCAGAGGTCGGCCAAAGCATTATCCATCGATTGCATGCCAATACTTTTGCCGGTCTGAATAGCGCTGTAAATCTGATGCGTCTGCCCTTCCCGTATAAGATTAGCGATCGCTGAATTGACGATCATGACCTCCCGGGCAGCAACGCGGCCCGTTCCTTCAATATTCGGAAGAAGTTCTTGACTGATAACGGCACGTAAAGCCCCGGATAGCTGCATGCGCACCTGTTGTTGCTGGAACGCCGGAAAAACATCAATAATCCTGTCTACCGTTTGTGCCGCATCCGTCGTGTGAAGTGTCGCAAAAACCAGGTGACCCGTTTCTGCCATGGTAAGAGCCATAGAGATCGTCTCCAAATCCCGCATTTCTCCGACGAGAACAATATCAGGGTCTTGGCGCAATGCATATTTCAAGGCATTGGCAAAACTGCCACTATGATCGCCGATCTCTCTCTGACTGACAATACAACTACGGTCCTCAAACAGGTATTCAATCGGGTCTTCCATCGTAATAATATGCGATTTTCGCTCTTTATTAATCTGATCAATAAGACAAGCAATTAATGTGCTCTTCCCGCTGCCTGTCGGTCCCGTAACCAAAATCAATCCCTTTGGTATTTTTGTTAGATTAATGATAGATTCCTGAATGCCAACATCTTCAACCGACGGGATCTTATCGGAGATGGCACGAAAAGCTATTGCCCATCCTTTCTTCTCTTGATAAACATTGACCCGGAAACGCGCAACATCCTTAACGGAAAAGCCGCAATCGATCTCATCGCCTTTTTCAAATTTCTCATTCATTGACTCCGGTATGATTTCCTTAATCGCTTTCTCAATATCATCGCAGGTTAACGCGGAAAAATCTAAGGCGACAATATCACCAGTAATGCGCGCCATCGGTTTTGTATTTGTTGCGATATGAATATCCGACGCTCCTTTTTCAACAGCATTTGTTAATATCTCGACAATATTCATGCGATCATTCCTCCTTTTTACTTTTACATATGAGATCTAAGGCAATCTACAAACCAATCTATCCCGTCAAATACCCTGAAACGCTCAATCCTAATCCAATGATCAGAATTAAAACTAAGTGGACAACTAACAGAGATGACTTTTTCTGATAAACTTCCATAAATTTAGTTATAGTACCCGGAAAAATAAATAACCAGGCGCCTTTGATAATACCAAGCCAACCGAAAATGGTAATGATGACGGGCCAACCGGCCACCCATACATTGTGCGTCAGCACGATAAGCAAACCGATAATCAGAGCAAGCGCGCCGCCAAGATAAATTAAAGCGGAATTTTCTATAAAATCTTCCATGATCTTGACATACATCTCCCGGTTCAAGAGAATCCCTATCGCGATAATGATACAATACGGGCCGATGATCTTAGCCAGAAAAATTGAATTTTCCATATAGATCTCCTTTTTTTAGAAAAAATCCGCTATTGCACAGAAGAAAGTTCTGCCGCCTTTTTCTCGATCGAAGCCGACAGTTCCGTAAATGCGTCATCAAAGGCGGCAACCCCTTTGACAAGCAGGTCGTCGCAGACAGCATGAATATCAATACCAAAGCCTTTCAGGTCCTTGACAATATCTAACGCCCCTTGCGAGTCATCAACAAACGCCTCCTGCACCTCGCCGTGGTCAAGAAAAGCGTTGAGCGTTTTCTCAGGCAACGTATTGACTGTGGGTGACGCGATCAATTCGCTCACGTATTTGATATCACTGTAATCCGGGCTCTTGGTTCCCGTCGAGGCCCACAGGACGCGCTGGATACTCGCGTTTTTCCCTTCGAGCGCGGCAACCTCATCGCCCGAAAGCAGAGCCTTCCACTGTTTGAAAATGATCCTTGAATTAGCGATGGCCGCCTTGCCCTTCAGGGATTGCAGTTTTTCTTTTTGCCCGTCATCTGTCTCTTCAGCCAGCTTGGCATCGATGAGTTTATCAACAGCCGTGTCAACGCGACTGACAAAAACGCTAGCGACCGAACGGATGCCGCTTAAATCCAAACCATCAGCCGTTCGCCTTCGCAATCCCCTGTAATACGCCTTGGCAACCTCTTCATACTGCCTCAGAGAGAAGATCAGCGTCGCGTTGACGTTAACGCCATTGGCGATCAATTCTTCGATAACGGGAATGCCGGCCTCCGTCGAGGGAACCTTGATCATGACATTGGGGCGGTTCACCTTTTCAAATAAGCGCAGGCCTTCGGTGATCTGCTCGTCCGCCTCATTCGCGATCTGGGGATCGATCTCGAGGCTCACGTATCCGTCGAGGCCATTGGTTTCCTCATAAACCCCTTTAAAATGGTCAGCGGCATCCTGGATATCCTTGACGGTGAGATCATCATAGATCTCAAAGGTCGTCTTGCCGGCCGCTTTCAGTTCTTTGATCTTCTCGTCATAATCCGAGCTTGACCCGATCGCATTATTGAAGATCGTGGGGTTCGACGTCATCCCGCGCAATCCATTGCCGATCATCGACGCTAACTTGCCGGTCTCAAGCAGCGGCCGGTCGATATAATCAAGCCAAACACTTTGGCCGTATTGTGCTAACTCCTTCATTTTGGATTGAGCCATCTATTTCTCCTGGAATATTCATGCTAATGACAAATACCAAATGTCAAATCTCAAATAAATGACAAATTCCCAAATCTAAATAGGTTTTTCCATTTGACATTTATTTGTCATTTGCCATTTGACATTTATCATTTTTCCTCCTAATCACCTTCCTAACCGCTTCGGCGATATCAACATCTTTTAAATGATAGGCCTCTAACAATTGATCCGGCTTGCCCGTCTCGCCGAACTGATCATCAATGCCGACCATGGCCATTGGGACAAGAGAGTTCTTAACGACCACCTCGGCAACAGCGCTGCCCAGGCCCCCGATGACCTGATGTTCCTCTGCGGTCACAATCGCGCCGGTCTCTTTCGCCGACTGGATAATACATACCTCGTCGATCGGTTTGATCGTGTGCATATTCACGACTTTGACGTTGATCTTCTCTTCTTTCAAAATCTCGGCCGCCTTCAAGCCTTCTGAAACCTCGATGCCGCAGGCGATGATCGTGCAATCGCCGCCCTCGCGCATCACATTCGCCTTGCCGATCACAAACCGGTCGTCATCCCTGGTGATCACAGGGAACGCCGCGCGGCTCGTGCGCATGTACATCGGGCCTGCCTCCTCGGCAAAGGCGCGCGTGGCCTTGCGCGCTTCAAGCGCGTCGACAGGGCAAACGACTTTCAAGTTCGGCAGAATGCGCATCAAAGAAAGGTCTTCGAGGCACTGGGCTGACGCCCCGTCTTCGCCAACCGTGATCCCGGCGTGGGAGGCAATGATCTTGACATTGGCGTTGTTGTAACAAATATCGAGGCGAATCATGTCATAGGCGCGGTTGGTCATAAAGACAGCGAAGGAATTGACGAATACCGTGAATCCCTGCAGGCTCAAGCCCGCCGCCATGCCGACCATATCCTGCTCAGCGATCCCGACGGTGAAGAACCGCTCGGGATAAGCGTTTTTAAAATATTCCGCGCGCGTGGCATCTTCAAGATCAGCTGAAACCACGACAATCTTTTCGTTTGTCTTGCCGAGTTCAACAAGTTCCTTGCCGAATCCGTCGCGTGTTGGGGTCTTCTCACTCATGAAATTGTCTCCTCTTTCTTCTTCGCCACCAAAACAACCGCGCAAAGATCTGGGATCGATTAATTTAATTCTAAAAATTCACAATATTTCTTTTTCTCTAAAACGAAGGCCGCAAACTTTGCCAAGCCGGCCTGTTCTTTTTCCGGTTGCGAACATTCGGTGCCAAAAGAATCAGCACATCCCGGCACAGAAAATACTATTGGCAGTTGCCCGGAAAGATCACTTGAATCCCCGCCTTTCGCCTCTAAATCGCTGCGATACTGACCGATCAAGCCGGAATATTCCTTGTCGAATACATCCCTATCTTTCTTGAATTCCGGGTTATCTTCAATGCAGGTATATTTTTTCTCGAGAAGCATGAGCCATTTTTTCTGTTTGAGCAATCCGTCATGGTCCAAGTCAACAAGATACCGGAGAAATTCCACATCCGACGGGACATCAAAAAAATCGTCCCATTCGTTCTCTAAATATTTTTCCGTCCCTATAATATATTCTACGTTCACAGAACGTATCATTTCCCTTGCTTTAAATAACCGGGCAACCGCTTCGGCGGAATTAATATCAACATTTTCGAACTTTTGGCATTGGTATTTTATGGATTCGATCATGATTTCACGGCATAGATCCAGGCTTTCCGGATTAATATCGTCCAGCTTAGATGCCTGGACATTTGGGACCACAAAAAGATGGAAAAATATGATTGCGAATATTATTTTTTTCATAACCGGATATCTCCTTTAAAAAACTACTCCAATTCAGCAAGCGCTGCGGCGAGCTCTTCATCATTCGGCGCTTTGCCATGCCACTCGCGCTCCCCCTCCATAAAGGAAACTCCTTTTCCTTTAACGGTGTGAGCGATAATGATAAAGGGCTTATCCTTGACCTGGCCGAACTGGTCGAGGGCATCGATAAAATTCTGGAAATGATGGCCATGCGCCTCGACAACATGCCAGCCGAAGCTCTTCCACTTATCGGCCAACGGTTCGATATCATTGATCTCGCTGACTAAATCATTTTCCTGCATTTTATTGTAATCAATGATAGCGCAGACATTATCCAGTTTATAATGGGCCGCCGTCATAGCCGCTTCCCAGACCGAGCCTTCCTGCACTTCCCCGTCCCCTAAAAGGCAGTAGGTTTTGAAATTTTTCTTCAGCATCTTCGCGCCCATGGCAATACCGTTGGCAACGGATAATCCGTGACCCAAGGAACCAGTATTGAATTCCACGCCGGGAACTTTTGTGTGCACGTGCCCCTGCAGACGGCTGCCGAATTTACGAAAGCCTTCGAGTTCCTCTTTGGGGAAATACCCCTGGTCCGCGAGAGTCACATAAACCGCCGGCGTAATATGACCTTTGGAGACGATCAAACGGTCCCGGTCTTCCCATTTGGGATCTTCGGGTTTATGATCCATCTTGTAGTCATATAAACTGATAAGAATCTCGACGGCTGAAAGTGACCCTCCGGGATGGCCTGATTGGGCTGCATTGAGGATTGTAAGAATATCTTTACGGTACTGGCGGGCTTTTTTCTTCAGTGCATCAACATCAACTTTTTCGGGGGACAATGGATTCTCCTGTCTTTTCTTTGGTGGTTGTGAATTAAAAAGGTTTCATTTTGACCCCTCGTGATTTCTGTTCATTCACCGTCGCTCGGGGTAACACACTTTTTTCTCTCAGCAAAATTTGTGGAAAAAAATGTGATGGGCCATGCTGGGATCGAACCAGCCACCCACTGATTAAGAGTCAGTTGCTCTACCAAATGAGCTAATGGCCCAAAGCTCATAAATCTTTTTATTATATATAGTTACGAATGATCAAAATTGACCGTCGCTGGTCAATTCAGGCGATGTGCTAAAATTGTGCTAAACTCAGAATTTGCATTATACACAATGTCACCCGATTGTACATCAATTTTTTCAATCGCTTCCTTTAAAACATCAGCTTTTAAATGAGCATATCGCTGAGTCATTTCAGGGGTCGCGTGACCTAAGAGTCTTTGAACCACATATAAATCCACTCCGTTTCTGACCAATTGAGAAGCAAAGGTATGTCGCAGATCATGGAATTTAAAATCACTGATACCTGACTTTCTCAAAGCTGTTTTGAAAGAAACCTCCACGCTTCCAAAAGGCTTATCCGTTTCAGGATTCAAGAAGATATAATTACTCCCTTCCACCTTGGGCATTTCTCTCAAAACTAATTGGACAGTTTTACTCATTGGAATGAATCGTGATTTCTTACTCTTAGCCATAGATTCATGCACGTAAATAGTGTTATTATCAAAATCGACGTAATTGCTGTTAGGCGCTTGTTTCCATTTGAGATTGATAATTTCACCCCAACGCATTCCTGTTTTTAACGCGACAGTAACAATCACCTTTGTCATCCCGTGACAATGAGATAACAAACGCTCCTGTTCTCCCCTTGTTAACCACCGACACCGACTATTGTTTTCGGGAATCTTTTTAATACTATTGGTAGGATTTTTACCGGAATACATTTCCCATTCAATAGCTCTATTAAACATCGACTTTAACATGGAGAAGTCTCTGTTAACCGAGGAAGGCTTGACTTGCTCAATCCGCTGCGCCATAAACTGCCGGATTGTGAATGAATCGATTTTGTGCAGATATCTTCCCTTGACGTGTTTCACCAGACTGTTAACAAGGTTCTTTTGTTTAACAAAATTCTTATTCTCGACCTTTACATAAGCGTCTAAATATTGTTGAGAGAATTTTTCAAAAAGTATGTTTTTACACTTATTAATATCCAGATACTTACCTTCCGCGATGTCTACTTCAATCTTATTTAATATCCGCTCTGTTGTCTCTCTTTTCGTTGAAACCATTTTACGGATTTGATGTCCGTTGGGATCAATATAATTGACCCCCCACCTCTTACCACGTTTAAAGATAGTTCCCATTTGTTTTCTCCCTTATTCGCACCTCCTTTCTTACAAATGGTTCACTACCAATAAGTCATCATTAGTATAAACCATTCATTAAGAAATTCAATAAGAGAAATTAGTAAAATTAGCTAAATTAATTAAACACACATAAGGTCTCTTCACTCTTTTCCGCCCACCTGTCTATTCGCCTTATGTCAAATCGTATCCCGCCGTTAACCTTGCAAAAGGGAATACGCCCGAGCCTGACCCATTTACGAATGGCACTCACGCTGAACCCTAAATATTCCGCAACTTCTCGCGCGCTAAGATATCTTTTCTGTATTTTTATCATAATCACAAGCCTCCTTTAATCATCCCGCCCGTCCACTCCTTCCAATTGCCGCCCCGTCTCATTCATTTCACAAGCAATCCACATTTTATACATATCGCATGTTTCAGAATTGGCCTTATCCGGTTTGCACCCGGACGCACAGCGCTTAACAGATGGACATTGAGAATGATTGACACGAACCGGATATAGCCTGACACCGTCAATGGCCGCCGTACTTTGTTTAGCAACAAATTTCCGAATTCTGAATTTTTTTGGAACATCTCCCACGCATAATCCTTCGGAGGAATCTTTTCGGGAGATATTAATATTGTTTGGGGGGAATTTAATTATTACTTCAGGGAGAGTTATTACAGGCGCAAAAATAATTCAAATTGCTATTGATAGATCATCAAACAACGATCTATTCATTTGATATATTATCAAAGATTTTGGTTTTGTCAAGAAATATTTTTAGGTGCCGTGCCGTCATTGGGGCAGTGTTGTTGAGATTTTTCTACTAGAGTAGTCCAATCAGGAGATTTTCCGTTTTTCCAGATTGCATCTTGTATTAACTCCCCTGATTCATTATACATTTTGACAATTCCATCCACAGTACCACTTCTGTATTCCATTTTGCTTTTGACTTG
>JAGLQN010000353.1 GCA_023136835.1 Candidatus Omnitrophota bacterium
CCACAAGTCAGGCTGAGGCAGTAGTCCCGTGATGGTCTTGAAGTGCTCTATATTGAGGCCCTGTGCCATTGAGTATGCCAAAGTAGACATAAAGTACCTGTTCAGGATTAAAGTGTACTTAGAGTACTTGAGAAATGAAAGCCACTTATATTTCTCAAAAAAGTTAGAGATAAAAATGTGCTGAAGAACTACTGGTGGAAGATCAGGTTCTCTGAGAAGGATTTTCCGGGTAAGCCTGCCGGAAGAACTTTCTTCATCAGGGAATCTTCCAAACACAAAATTAGGATGCTTCTCTTTGATTAAATCAATAAGAGTATCCTTTCCGATAGAGTCTGGTGACTCAATTGCTATAATTGTCATGGCTCGTATCCTTTATTACCGCAGAAATAACAATACCAATTCCCGCATTCTTCATACTGCATTTTGTTTCCACACTCATCGCAAATCATTTTTGCCCAAACCTTTCGCTCCGCTCTTCTTCTGTCATCAAGCCGTTGCAACGCTCAAAGAATTCTGCGATTTTCTTTGCTATTTTAAGTGCTTCCGGTCCGTCTTGTTTAAGGCTATACATTGACCACATGGAATCTCCATTAAAATCTTCCTGGGCTGTCATTTCTTGAAGAGTGATATAATTGTTCATAATTCTTGCAATTATAAGAGCATCTTCTTTTGATAATGGCCTCGGGATTCCTATTCTATCCCACAAGCAAAGGGTTATTCGATCTAAGAAGCGGTTCCATGTAGTATTGATGGGAAAATCCTCACCATTGTTTCCGTAATATTCTTGAGACATATTTTTATTATCCTCTTTTTATTAAATCACGACGGGCATTTTTCGCCCACAGGACACGATTCTCCCATAGGGCAATCGTAATCGTCAAGAGCATCATCCATGCCGGATACAAGTTCATCATAAACAGCATCATCCAGTGAGTTTAATGGGGTATCGCCGAGTTCCATTCCTTCTATAAGTTCATCAAGAGTATCGTCTTTCCCTTGAAATGAAAGAACAAAGCATTTACTTGAGCAAATGAACCCCTCAAAACACAAAGCTTTTTCTATTGTATCAAAGCATCTGCATTGCACTTTATTACAATAAGCACAGTTTGTTCTCATTCGATATAAGCCGTCTCTAACTCCCTGGTAAATCCCGTAGTCTTCAATGTTCTCGCCTTCGTAAAACAACATTTTTATATATCGTATAGTAATTGGCATTTGTAAGTCTCCAAGAGTGATATATTGAAGTATTGATATTTAAGGTTTTCTTTCATCCCGTATATCATTTATAACCAAAAGAATAACCACAAGATTTATATTGTTTCGAATCTTTTTAGGGGTATCAGAAAAAGTTAAAGTGAGGTACTAAAGAAATGAATATAAGAATGAGACCTATAAGACGCAGAGACGATTTTGAAAACGTAAAAGATACTGACGAATGTTTTTACATTGGTTTCAGACCAAGTAGTAAAGACCTGATCAAGTTGATCGATAGTGCCCCGATGTTGAAAGTTATTTACATCCCGGAGTCATACACAAAGACCCTTTCGCAGTCTATGATCATGCTACTGGATATGAAGAATATCCAATTGATAGTCGGTGGTATCCAAAGCGGACAGAACGTGGAAAGCTGCTTTATGTTAAACGATGTCAATTTACCTGATGGAAAAGAGCCTGAGTCAGTAGATGAAACAACAGAAGGGACCAGCGGAGAAGAGTCTGAGCCAGTGATGACATTAGATAAAAATGAAAACAACGAAAAATACGGTAATGTAGGACAGACAGGAGAATTAGATTAGGGTGTTAAAACACCCTTTTCATTCTTGATTAAAAGACTTCAATATTGCTCTTGCTATCGCTACCCTTTTCTTACTTCCATCTTTAGTTCCGAAAGAATCTTCAAATACTTTAAACAATTCGGTTCCTGCTATGGAGCCTAATGGTGTTTTCAGCCAAGTGCCATGAACTATGAAAATGTCACCTGTATTCTTCTCAATATACAGGTTACCATCCAGTTTAGTGAGTCCTTTTGTGACTGATTGTGTCATATTTGCCTCAAGGTTTGTTTTTCATTATGTATTCAACAGTTTCAGCGTGTTTGGCTTCGTCTTCAGCCATATCATAGAAAAGGGTCGCATGTTCTAAATGACCAGCATCTAACATCATTTCTCCCATTTTTCTGTACTCTTCTGCGGCTTCTTTTTCATCTCTTATAAAGGCTTTAAGTCGCCTATTGTCGTGTGGTCCCATCATTTATCACCTTTAGAAACTTACTTGTCCTATGCTTGTAAATTAATTTTAAGATATTTAAATGTTACTAAAGACTTCCACCCACACACATTGATTGTTGTGATTAATTGTCTTGTGAAAATCACAACAGTTTACAATAGAAAATGTTAAATAATATTAGGATATATTAGGATATATGGTAAAGGAAACAATATCGGTGACACTCGATCCTGAAATAAACAATAAATTGGTCGAAAAGTCTGATGAAGAAAAGAGATCGAAGTCATCAATGGTGAATTGGATTCTTACAAATTACTTTTCGGATAAACCTGAAAGAGAGTGAAAAAAATGGCAAAAAATAGAAAAGAAGATGCAGTATCGGTTGATTATACTGAGCAGATAGAAGATTTAAATGTGAATGATATTATTGAATTCGTACATCCGATATCTAATAAGGCTGGATCAGGAACCTATGGTGTGGGAAAGTTTGTTCGGACAATACAGAGGCGTGGAGGCAACAAAAAGCTGGATATTGAGGTTGCTAATAGCTTCAATGAGAAGATAATCATTCAGGAAAATAACATCCGATGGGAAAGGACTCTGCATCACAAAGATAAAAATTATTGAGGAGATGATGTGTAATGCAAGTGTTTGAGGATAATGTCAAAAAATTTGGCCTTAAAAAGAATAAGCTACTGTGCAAATGTGGAAGCGTTCGCTATGATATTGAGATAACTGAAGGTGATAGAGAAAAGGGTGATTTTAGTTTTCCCTGGGTGATGATTACGTGTAAGCAATGTGGTCATATACTGTTTTATAATGGAGCGTAGAGACAATGAGTGGAAAGAAACCGATTGAATATATCGTGATAGAATTGAACGTGCTAAGGAGTGATTATATTCGTCATGATGCTACATTTATGGAAAAAGTGACGGCCAAGAGCCAGGAAGAAGCGGTTCAGATAGTAAGGGATTTGAATGAATACACAGTCACCTTGGGTGATCTTATAGCTGTGCCAACTTCGCAGTTCAAAATGTATAGCAGGTACACGGATGAAGTCAAGGTATGGGAAGATTAACGCCTGTGGCGCTCTTCAATTAAACGAGTACCTTCTGATATGATATCGCTTACTGTTGTCATAGTGGCATCAATTAAAGCGATATCTTCATCTTCTGCACTTCCAAAGTGTATCATATCTATAAGTCTTTGAAGGTCGTCATCTATCTCGCATTTCATACCTTCAAAGTCCATAGTCTTTGCGTGATCTTTGTCTGCCCTGGTCATTTTTTCGTATATTTCTCTTATCATTTTAGAATTCCCATATTGATTTTTTCTTTGGTTCTATACAGTACGCATTTAAACCTTTATCGAAGTTGATATTCTCTCCGGGCTTTATGATCGATATGATCTCTGCTTCTGTGGTGTACCAAGTCCGGCCATATCTTTCGAATTTCATATACTCATCCTTACTTTTTGAAGATGTTAATTACTACATAAGTTACAAAGCCGAATACTGCGAACAGGACTGCGTTCAACCAAAAGCTTTCATTTATCATTAGAATGATACCTGAGAAGTTTAATAACAGTGGTATCACCAATCCTATTGTACCGTATAGTAAAACATCAACCAATTCTTCTGCTTCCTTCGCCAGGAACAAGTAAGCTATAAAAGCACCTATGTAAGATGCAAATATAAATGACCATGATAGAGTTGTGCTGATAAAAACCAAAATTTCTTCATATATGATCGTCTCCAAGGGTATTTCTTGGGCTATAAGTGGAGTCGGAACAGGAGTCGACAGTTGTGTGGGTGAAACGGGAGGAGGAACAGCAATAATTGATTCCAGGCTGTCTGTTATTCCAGTTATGTCGTAAAACGCTCCTTCTTCTGTTGCTGAAAATGGCTTGAAATAGTATGTATATTCCTCACCGGGATTTAGATTCGAATCGGTCCAGTAAGTATTAAACGTTTGATCGATTAAATTTGATGTGCTTCCCCTGTAAATACTTACGAACTCAGTAACATCGGATTGTGTCCATTCAAATCCCAATTCAGTGTCTGATGTGAAAGTATTTTCTAAATCTGATAGTGTAGGATACGGCGGAATATAATCTTCGGACTGATAGAATTCAAGTTTTGTTCCGTCTATGACTGCTATGAAATTCCCGTCATCTGAAATATCAGACCATGTATCACCACCGGTGCTCCATTCTACATCTCCTTCTGAATTATAGAGATATACTGTGGAACCGCTCCGCCCTATTATTAAAGAACCATCTTCATTAATTCCAGGAATATCTAAGCTTAGTGGAAGTGACTGGATAAGTGTGCCATTCGTTACATAATATAGACCTGAGTAATCACCACCAACAGCGAACTTTGTTCCGTCAGTTGAAACTCTCGGTCTGTGTTCTGTATCATCCGGCCACCATTCCAAATTCCAAATGTTATTAAATCCACCACCTTCAACGACTATTTCTGTTTTTGATAGACCGTGCCATCCCCAGCAACCATCAGTTATTATAAACACCGTGCCGTCAGACTCTACACCTCCATCCAGCCGGTAGTATAAATATTCACTTGAAGTTGTAGGCAGATAACTTGACACTATATCCCCATCATCGTTGTAAAATATGAC
>JAGLQN010000354.1 GCA_023136835.1 Candidatus Omnitrophota bacterium
TTTAAAAATTTTCTCGGCCTCGGACTTATAAACCAGCCTATCCTCATATTCGGCCATATTCTTCATCCGCAGGATTCTGATTATACGATTGGCGTTGGTGCTGTATTCATCTGTGCTTTTGATAGTCTTAAAGAGAGTCGCGGTGTCATTGTGATTCTCACCGCTGTGGCGTTTTCCCAAGAAATACACGCACATCGCATCACAAGCCGCAATACAGCAGTGAATGGCATTGATCGCTGAGGCGTTCCATTCCTGCTCTTGCAGGGAATGTTGGGCGGCGTGAAAACATTCTTCGGCCCGCTTAAGATAATTCGTATAAAAGGATTTACTCACATCCCGTGTCTTGAATCTCGGCGTCATTGGTTGATCTTTCCATTTGGACCTGTGGTGAGCGAAGTCGAACCATATAATTGAACCCCTTTTTTGATTTCTGAAATAACACCTAAATCTTTTCTTTCATTATACTGCTTTTCTGTGAGAATATAAGGCGCAAGCCTGTTGCCGAAGATATCCAGACATTCACTCGACAATTTCTCGATGAATTCTTCCAAAACCTTCTGATCTTGGGCGTTCTTGACCAGAATAAACAGGTCAATGTCGCTGTCCGGCTTCTCCCTGTTCTTGACAATAGAACCGAAAAGGACAGCCCTTTTAATAAGAGACTTGGGAAGACGCCTCATAATAACACGCTTTAATTCAGGCAAAGGTTCGGGAATGGTTTTAAGGCTGGCAATAAACCGCTCCAATGCTTTATAAGCAAAGCTTTTTCGGTTGACTGTCCACAGATGGGCTTTGCCGACTACTTTATAGTGAACGAAGTTCATTTCAGCCAGTTCCTGCATCGTCCGGTTGACACTCATATGGGAAACCTCCACAATAGAGGCAATTTCCCTCTCGCTCATGGAAGCTTCATGGCTTAGCAAAAATTCTATGACTTTAAGTTTGGCCTCAGACTTCAATAAGCTTGATAATGACTCGTAAAACCGCATGGCGCTCTCCCGTCATTTTTCCTCATTCCCATTTATTCTGCTACGCAAAACTAATAAATTTGTCGTTTTGCTTCGAGGAATATTCTCCGAGCAGAATTATTCCTTCGAAGCAAAAGAAATAGGTCTATTTCTTTTGCGAAGAAGAATAATAAAGCAAATGACGAGGCTCATCCCGCTTGGGCGTGACGGCCTTTGTAACTCTTATGTTACAAGTGTAACATTAATATTACATATGTCAAGCGAAATCGGCCATGAGTTCATCTGGATATTGTGCTAAATTTGAGCCGAATTTTGGCACTTTGTCTTTAGCACCATTCTAGCACCGCCTATGCGTAAATATTGGCAGGTAGTCAGTTGCATCCAAAGTTTCTCGTCGATAAAAGTGGTTAATTTTTACGGAATGGGAGTCTCGGACAGTCAGATGCCCTATTTTCAACACTCTAGAAAGTATAAAACGCGGAGAGCGCGAAAAATCACTGAAAGTCGTCGCCGCAGGCGATTTTCTCGAACGGTGCTGAAACGGTGCTATCATGAAGGGTAAAACGTATCAAAAAAAAAGGGGACAGCGACCTTTTTAGACGTTTTTTGGCCGTCCCC
>JAGLQN010000355.1 GCA_023136835.1 Candidatus Omnitrophota bacterium
GAGTGCCCGGCAATGCAAAAACAAATATAATCTCGGAGGCTTGTAAATGAAAAGCGTTCAAACAGACTTGAGATTTGAACATGTTGAAGACCCACACACCATGTTCAAATTAATCAAGACGGGTCAAGTGAAATATAGCGATTTCACCGCTGCACAAATTTACGACCTGAAAAAGAGATATGGTTTTCTCTTCGATAAGGAATTCAACACATTTCCGAAAGCGTTTGAAGAAGACACCAAAATTATATCTCAAAGTCAGATTCAATCTTTCATGAAATGTCCCCGATACTGGTATTTCAAGAGCAAGCTGAAACTAAAGGCTGAAAAGAAAGATGAAACATGGCTTAAATTTGGAAGAGTTATACATCTCATATTGTCTGAGTTCTACACAAATATAGACATAGATATGGCAAAACAAGATCCTGTGTCACACTTCATATATGTCTTGAAACTCCTCAGCACCAAACATTGGGATTATTCTCTTGATGAAAAGCTTCTTGAAGTGGATGCCAATCAGATATTCACAGGCTTCTCACATGCATTTGGAGAACGATTCATGGAACTAAATGAAACGAATCAACTTGACGTTTTCTTCCCGATGAGTGTGGAAGAAGATATCCGTTCTACGACACAACCGCTCCGGTCCATTGTTGATAGAATAAATCCTGGGTTGAAAACATTTGTGGATTATAAGACCAATAAGACCTTTCCAGATTTACTACTAAGAAGTCCAGGCTCACTCACACCTGAAGAGCTAAATTCTTATAACTACGCAATTCAGAACTATGTGATTCAGGCAGTCATAAACGCTATCTGCATACACGATAAATATAAAGTGATGCCAGAAGCTTGTATCTTTGTTTTTGTTAGACATTTCAATACACCACACAAAGGATTCTTGAAAATACCCATAACACAGAGTTATGTAACACAAGTGACAGGTATAGTGAATAAAATTTATAAAGCAATGACTGATGGTATTTATGAAAAAACAAAAGACCCTGACAGTTGTATACAGTATGGAGGATGTGAATTTTCCTTCGCTTGTGATGGTCTCGATATGTGCTTAGTGGATATGATTTAAATGGTGAAAGGTATGATTTCCAACGAACTTGAGATTAAGACAGTGAAGTTCGTGCTTTCTCCTTGTCTTTTCGATAACAAGGAGAATGTTCATGGCTTCGATATGAAACGTTGTTCGAGATGTGAATATTTCTCTGACCCGAATCATTGTGTTTATGAAGAATCAGAACAAGACATAGCATATGAAACACAAGTATCTGATGCCTTCTATTACAGAATAATGAAATGTGCACATTGCGGTCATAGGATGGCTATAAATTCTGCATACGGTGAGATGCATAAAGGGGAACGAGATCGATGCATTGAGTGTGGAACGTTACACACCTTTATAGAAGTGAGAAATAAGAAATGCATCTTTGCAGTGCCTGCACAGAAGTGATTCGTTTGAAAGAATCAATGAATCAATTTAAGTAATATCAAAATAAAGGTCTTAATTAAAGTTTAATTAATTTTGTAAATGGAGAATATGACATGAAATTCAGTATCAAACAATACCAAATAATGTTATTAATCGCCGTAGTAACGATGTTGTCATTTGCTTTCTTACATTTTGGATATGACGATTTAAAGATGGCATCATTAGAAAACGAAGACAGATTTCTATGGGACATAGAACCAGAAACATATGAAACGAGAGAAGACGGAACAGAGCATATAGTGATTAAAGTCACATTTAACAATGTTAAGCTCTTTGAAGATTTTGATGGAACACCTACTGAATGTACTTTTTTTGATTTTTCATTTATGCCTTCAGGAGGTAACATGGAGTATAAGCGAATTTACTCGCCAGGGAATGTTGCATTCGGAGAGTCTTTCGAGATAATTTATGACTCAGTAATGACACCGGCTAAAAGTACTCAGGGATTAAGCAGTAGCATGGAAATAAAAGTATTAGCTTTCGATGAAAATGGTGGTCTTATCAATGACGACACAA
>JAGLQN010000356.1 GCA_023136835.1 Candidatus Omnitrophota bacterium
TTTGTTTCGCAAACTCACCCACCAGATATATGCCTTATATGCGGTTCGTATTCCTCAGACAGGAGCTTTGCCGCCGACTTCCTTCAGATTCCACCTCACGGTGGACACCCTTGTCTTAAGCTAACGGTTGGCACTATCAACCCCCGTATCGGTCTTTCACCGACTAGCAAGCGCCCATGCTGGGCGCACCAAAAAAGGGAACGGGTGCATATGCGCCCGTCCCCTGTTAATAACTTCTATTCAATCACCCTCCGATTTGATACATGGGCTGCCGGATATATTCAATACGTTCAACCGGCTTCATCGCTATGACTGATCTCAAAATAGCGGGATATTCTGACTTATTGCGTCCGCGCAGGCTGATGCCGGCATCCGACATGAGACAAGCACGCAGCCCTCCGGTTGCCGATAAACGCAATCGTGAACAAAAGTTACAAAACGGCTGTGATTCCGAGGCAATGAAACCGATCTTTCCTCCCGAGGATGTCTTAAAATTAAATGCCGTAGAGTCATTATTGACAGATTGGGGAATAAGCTCCTCCCTCTCCTCTATTCTTTGGATCAATTCCTGCGCAGGAACAAATAAGCCGTTATGCTTGCAGCAACAAGGGCCGATCTTCATCAGCTCGAGGAACCTGACTTCGATTTTGTGCTTTGCGGAAAAATCGATGTAATCAAACACCTCATCATCATTGAGACCGCGAAGAGCGACAACATTCACTTTAACACGCAGCCCCTTCTCTTTTGCCTTAAGAATAGCTCTGTAAACAGTATCAAAACTGTCACTTTTCGTGATCATCCGGAACCTTTTCTTATTCAAACTATCCAAACTGATATTAATATTCCGGCATTTCGTTTGCGACAAAAAAGCTATTTTATCCGCTAAAAAATAACCATTGGTCGTGATCCCGAGCCTTTCAACGGGAAGGTTTGATAATCCCCTGACTATTTCCTTCAGATCCGCCCGCAGGGTCGGCTCGCCGCCGGAGATCCGGATCTCGTCGATCCCCAGACCGACAAGGGCCGAACAGATCTCTATGAATTCATTTGCTTTCAATAGTTGAGACGACGGCAAGAACTTAAACTGCCGCGGCATGCAATAGAAACAGCGGAAATTGCAAGTGTCCGTTAACTGGAGACGCAACTTATGAATAAGGCGTCCATGCTCGTCGATCAACGGATTTTTTTTCTCTGCTTGCTGCACGTTCATTCCTTTCTTAAGACGGGATCAGGGAATCAAAATCATGTTCTCTTCCTATAAGCCGCTTTTGAGAAAATAATGCCGGCCTCGTATAAAAGAAGAAGCGGCACGACCATAAAACACTGGGTAATAACATCCGGCGGTGTCAAGACCGCTGATACTATGAACATTATAACGACCGCGTGTTTGCGTTTTTCAGATAAAAATCCGGGCGTGATCATTCCGATTTTCGTTAAAAAAAGCGCCGCTAAAGGAAGTTCAAAAACCACGCCGAAGGCTAATGTTAAGATGCCCACAAAAGATATATATTTGCTTACCGTAATCATGGGCTCCATGACATCGCCCGCAAACCCAAGAAGAAATTTCATGCTGATGGGGATAATGATGAAATAACAAAAACAAACCCCCAAAATAAAAAGAAGTAACGACAGCGGGCCGAAGGTGCGTATATACTTTCTTTCGCGCTCATTAAGCCCTCCTGAAACAAATTGCCAGATCTGATACAGGACAAACGGCGAAGCGACGAACAGGCCACCAAAAAAGGCTATTGTTATTCTCGCGACAAAGGCCTCTTGCGGGGCTATAAACACAAGCTTTCCGACCGGTTTGATCAATGCAGGAAGAAGTGAATCGACAAAGGCATAGGCGCAAAGAATGCCGGCAACGATAAAGATAACAGACTTGATAATCCCGCTTCGCAGTTCTTCTAAATGTTCTACCAAAGAAAGCTTTTGATCTTCGAACATATCCCAATTTCTCTAACGATTCACCCCTTTTATCTTCTTCCTCTTCCTGCTTCTTCGCTATGTGTCTGGAGATTTTTACGTCCCCGGCTGGAATCGAACCAGCACTTTTAGCTCCGGAGGCTAACGCTCTATCCGTTGAGCTACGGGGACATAGCCTTATCAAATATTCTACCGCTTGAATGTTCGCGCGTTTGCCTTATGCGGCCGCCTCAGGATACAGAATGCCCAATATATTCAATCCCCATAATACGAGGCCTAAAATAACAAATAAGATCTCGCCCCGTGTCAGCGGTTGGCGCTCTTGATGCTGAAGATCGATAGCCACGTTCCTAAAGCGGATGGCATTGTTCATATAAATGATCGGGATAAAGGAAAAAATACCAATCATATCATACGGGCTCGGCGCCCTCGAAGCAACGATCACAAAAGCAATATACAATAGCGCCAGTTCCCCCGGCGAATGAGCGCCCTTGTATCCTTTTTCAACCGCCGAGTTGATAATGCGCTTGAAAAGAGTATAGCAAAAGATCACGCAAAAGACAGCCCTCCAAAACGGGGATATCTTTTTATCTTCCTGGATCTTAATGGTCCTCCAGTTCCTGTAAAACCAGTACACATCATAAACACCGAATGTCAAAAGCGACATCACGACCATTTTTTGTGTCGAGACCGAGAAACATTCCGTACGTTCGCCTAACGGTTCCCCGACTTTATCCTTTTTCTCCCGGAGGATCTTCTTCGCGCTCTCTTCCCTGTCTAAAGTTTTTTGGTTGGATTCCGCGTCATTGGAAAACCACCCCCCGCAGAACTTGCATTTAAACGCGTTGTCTTCGACCTCTTTCTGGCAAAAAGGACACATTTTCATAAGAACTGCCTTTCTTTATCCAAACAAACTAAGCCTATCCCGCCGGAATACTCTCCGGACATTTCATTTATTCATACGTGCTTGAGCAGCTTTCATTGAAATCTTTTCCCGCCTTCGGTTAATATCATCAATACCTTTATTCTTGCGGTCTTCAAATCTCTTTGCCCAAGACACATAGGAACTGCATTTCGGATCACCGGCCACTTTGCCTGATAAGGGACAAGGAAGTTTTAAATCGTTTAACTTTTTAGTGTCCTTATCGACAAGAGAACTGAATTTCTTAATTTCCCTGCGGATATCTTTCGCCGAAGGGTTCCCTTTTTCTAATCCGGAAATAAGCGCGTCGGCATCGTCTTCAAATTCCTTTAGGTCAGACTCGGCAAATTTCATTTTCTCACTGAGGGATAAATTTTTCGTTACGCGTTTCTCAGGATTGAATTTGCCCATAAGATCTTCAAGGAAACCGCCCCCGCCGCCTTTTGGGGGACTTTTTTTCGCTGCTTGTTTAGCGCCGCGGCTTTTTTTATCAAAAAACATTTTAACGCTTTGGACCGTCTGGTCCCAAAAATTCACTTTCAATTCTTTCGTGAACACTTTTCCGTCAGGCCTCTCTAGAGTGACCTTGTTGTCTCCGATGCCGATTATTTTCAACCCCTCAATGCTGTCGCCGACTGTTAAAACCTCGCCGTTGATCAGCGCAACATCATCCGATATGCCTTCGAGCTTGATATCCGCCGCATCCGCCGGATAGGCCGACAGCAATACAATGATAAGTATGAGTTTTAATATTTTCATGGAACCCCCTTGCGCCGGGCGGTCTCAGGTTAATACACCTTTTAACTCATCCGCATGAGTGTCCATCCATTGATTGACATCCACTAAAATATCTTCAATGGATTTTTGCGGCGCCCATCCGGTTTCCCGGCTAACGGCAGAATTATCGGCGATAAAAATGCGGATATCCGCTTTTCTATTATCCCGCACAGACCCGATCGCAATCGTATTTCCTGTTATTTTCCGGACCATATCCGTCAATTCCAAAAGCGAGACGGAATTATCTCTTCCCCCGCCGGCATTAAATATTTTCCTGTCCAAACCATCCAGGTGGTTGATTTGATAGAGAATGAGCGCGCACACATCATCAACATGCACAATATCGCGGACCTGTTTTCCCAACCCGTCAAATCCGACATAACTCAATGCGCCGCGGTATTTATGCCGCGCCATCCAATAGCCGACAATTCCCTGGTCGATTTTCCCCATCTGCCATGGCCCGGCTATTACTCCTAAGCGATTGATCGCGCATTTAAAGGAATACATATCAGCAAATTCAAGGACTAGCTGCTCCGACGACAATTTTGTGGCGCCGTATAATGACTTAACGCCATTTAATGAAAAATCTAAATTAACCCCGCGGTAACTGTAGCCGGCCCCTTCGGCGCGCTTGAGCCAATCAAATCGTGTTGCCTGCTCCTCATAGGGAATATTGTTGACCTGCTCAACAGGATACACCCGGCTCGTTGAGAGAAAAATAAATCCGGATTTATCCCGCCGGGCTAATTCCAGGCAATTGAGCGTTCCCATTAAATTTGTTTCGATCGTATAGGAAGGATTGTCATAAGAAGCTAAAACCGACGGTTCCGCCGAACACTCGACAATAAGATCTATTTTCGGTAGATCCAATAGCTGCTGTAAATTGCGTATATCGCCTTTTATAAACGTAATGCCGCAATCTTCCAAGCGGGGGATATTTAATTCCGATCCCGCCCGGATCAAATTATCAAAACAAATGATACGGCAGCCTTTGAGCTCTTGTTTTAAATTCAGCGCTAAATTCGACCCGACAAAACCGGCTCCGCCGGCAATTAAAATGTTTTTAATCATTTTCTCCTGTAATCGCCGCGCGATAGCAGCTTCTCTAATAAGACATAAAGGATAATGAACAAATACCGGCTGCCCATCTCGGGAATCTTTAAATTCGTCTTGCCGCTGCGCCGTTCATGCCAGTCGGTTGGGATAATCTTATACGTGTACCCGCGGACGATCGCCTTTAAAGGCAGCTCGACGGTAATATTAAAATGGTGGGATAAAACCGGCTTGATCCCCTCAATGACTTCTTTTGAATACCCTTTGAAAGCGTTTGTGACATCATTATAACGCAATCCGAATAAGATTTGGATAAACCAGTTGGCCATCCGGTTAATGACCTTTTTCAGCCACGGATACCCCACAACAGCGGCATCCTTGTTCCATCTTGACCCAAAACAACAATCATAGCCATCCCGCATAGTCCGAACATATTCTACCATCGCGCCGGGCCGGTCGGAAGAATCCGCCATGGTAATGATCACATAATCACCTTGAAAATGATCCAGCCCTTTCTTGATCGCGTTTCCAAATCCAAACGGCGCCTCATTACGGATAAGACGGACGCTGCTATCATGTTCGCTCAGGCGGCTGACAACATCTTCCGTATTATCCGTACTGCCGTCATTGACAACAATGATCTCATAAGACCAGTGATTCCACTTAAATTCTTCCGATATGCCGCTTATTGTCCGCGCGATATTTTCCGCCTCGTTTCGAGCCGGTATAACCACCGAGATCAAACCCATCCTTGCTCCTTGGCCTTATTGGGATAAAGATATGATGTTTTTCTTGTGGCAGCCATTTTAAAATGATATTGTTAATTGCTTACAGTAAAGTTGAATTTTAAAGCCAACCGGCATTTTTCTCAAATGGAGTCCGCTTCCCCTTGACGATATTCCTTACATTTCTCTTCACCGGCTTGTTAACGGTTTTTTGTGTTAAACGGAACCTCATCGAGGAAACCTATATTCCCTATCTTTTAATGGGGATCTATGCCGTTTCGATCACGCCAAGCCTGCAAATTCCTTATATGATCGATGACACGGACCATTTATTTCAACTGGCCCGGGCCATGGAATCGTCAACTGTTTTTCAATGGATGTTCACTCCGCACAATGAACACACCATTCCATTCCTAAGACTACTCTATTATGTGTTTTATAAATATTTCTGGCTTCACCCGCAGCCATTTCATCTGGCTGTTATAGCGGTCTGCACCGGAATATTATGTATATCTTATCATTTACTTTTTAAATTTACAAACTCCAAATACACAGCTTTTCTCGGGATCACGCTTCTAGCATCATCAAATTTGCCGGATATGGCCATTTTTGTTACCACAAATTCCCACATTATTTTCTGCCTCTTTTTCTTAATGCTTCTTTTTTATGCCCAATATCAATATTGCACGCATAAAAGCAAGGGTTCAATAGCGCTGATCATTCTAAGTGCCCTATTGGCTCCTCTGACATTTGCTCTCGGGATACTTTCCCTTGTTTTCGCTTTCCTCTTCGAGCAGCTCTGTATACCCAAAAAACTTAAAAGTACAAATGGAAGCACGATGATGTATGTCTTTATAGGATGGCTGCTGGGCTTTATTCCTTATCTTATCACATTGGATAAGATCGTTTACAGTGATCAGTATAAATTCGTCGGCGCGACGTCTTCATTCCAAGTCATGAATATCTGGTTAGGCGCAAAAATACTCATGCTTTATTTCTATCATGACTTGATCCCGGGGCTTCTCCCGAACCTTTATTTATCCATGGCCATTTTCTTTCTTGCCGTATCAATAGGGTACACTCATAGAAAACACGTTGACTGGAAAAGAATCATTTTCTTTCTTATTGCGGGATTCACTTTTAATTTTATAATCTATATTTTCCGGGTCGCCTGGGGGCCAAAAGCCCTAAGTGTCTCCCGTTATGATGTGTTTCCCGGCCTTATGCTCTGCATGATCTATATTATCCTGCTCAATCCTTTTTTAAAGAAACACGCGGTGTATATTGCGAGCCCGGCCAAAAAAACAATCATTTATTGCTGCGCTTTTCTTCTTATCTCTTACAGCGGGATGTTGCGGTACAACAAAGCCAACCGTGTTTGTTCTGAGACTTACCTAACCATTCAGAGATTAAATATCGATCTTAAAACCACCACTGTAAATTATTTTAAGGAGTACCCGCATGTCGGGCATCTGACACTTAAAAATAGAATGGTTTTTATTCCCCGCCTTCCCTCCCTGCTGACCAAAAGAGGATTTTACCCTTATCCGACGAGATACGCAAGGCCGTTATCTTTTTACAATCAATACGTCGTTCCGGAAGATATCAGGAAGAAAATTACCTACGCAAAAAAGACGGATCCGTTGTTTTTGGACTATATTAAAGCGGAGCGTTGGCAGGATAACTTAAAATCCTTCACATCCCTTGTGGAATGATATTCCGATTCTATATTCGAGTTTCGTCCCCGGAATTTAGAATTCATCCGTTCAAACCAGGGTCAGTGTCCGCGGACCC
>JAGLQN010000357.1 GCA_023136835.1 Candidatus Omnitrophota bacterium
AAATCGAAAGGGACAGTCCCTTTTGGGGACAGGTTGAGATATCCTTTGTCGAAAGTAATCACTCCTTTGTTAAATAAGGTGGCCACCAACCGTTGCCCAAAGCACGAACCAGTTGGATGCGAAATGAAATAAACTGCAATTGATGCCTGTTGAACTCCATGCGCGCTAAGACCAGATTTTGTTTTTCGCGGATTACACTTAAAAGATCCCCCATCCCAGCATCGTGGCGCTGTTTAATAATTTCAAATTCTTCAGCCATTAAATTGTTCCGAGTGTTTATTATTTTGACAATCTCTTCTTGTTTTATCCCGCTTGACATAGCATTGACAGCTTCCACACGTGCCGTTAAAAGCAGCTCGTGATATTCTTTATCCAACTCATCCGAGGCGTATAATTTGGCATCATATTCAGATTGATTCCGTTTTCCGTCAAATATAGGCACTTGCATTTTGGCAAAGATTCCCCACCCAAATTTGTTATCACCCATGAATTTGTTAATCTCATTTGCCCCGCTATCTGCGTTTCCGGTCAAATACAATGCCGGCTTCGACGCGCTTCGCGCTGCCGATGCTTTATAAATTGAAGAAACAAAACGTAAACGTAAATTTTGTATATCCGGCCGTTGCTGCACATAGTCATCCAGCGGTTTTGCAGGTTCTTTCTCTAGCCAATACGGAACAGAAAATGCCCCTTTGAGCCATCCATTTCTGGGCTGTTCTCCCGCTAAAATACTTAAGGCATGCTCAATCCGGGGTAATGTTTCGGTAAAGATCGTTCGGTTCGCAATCAGTGTTTTTTTTGCTTGTTCAACAGAAATAACATCAATTTTACTGGCTAAACCTGATTTGTACTGATGATTAACCAGTTCGCCTAATTTTTCTGTGTATGTAATAACCTCATCGATCGACTTTAACTGTTCCAGCAAAAACAATCCTGTGTAATAGCGTTCCATCAATTCGGCAACTAATGTCATTGACAGCGCCTTTCGCTCATAAACAGCTGCCTCCATTTCTAAATAGGCCGACTCTGTTAAATGAGATAATCTTTTTGAAATATCAATTTCATAGGAAACCGGTACCGACAGCAAGTAGTCGTTATTGTTGATGCTGTTCTCATCCCTCCCCTTAGAATGACCCGCGCTGACAAAAAAATCCAGCTTTGGTGACATCGCCGAACGGGTGATAGCATATTCAGAACGTACCCGGTTTATCGTGGCAATCATCATTTTTAAGCTGTTATTGTGCGATAACATTTTATCCAATAGCTCCTGCAATGTCTTATCAGGCACTTCCGGAAAAGCAACGCTTATAAAAGAACGATTGTTTCGGTCGCCAAATAAAAGCCTGCGGTCTTCTTGTGCCCCCGTTGAACTAACGAGGGCTATCAATAACAAGAAAATGATACTGACCGTTAATTTTTTGTTGAAGAATATCATGACCAATCTATTTGACCTTTCCTGTAAGCGATAACCTGCGCTCAAAAATACGGTCGAATATAATCGCTTTTTTAAGAGAGCTTAAAACCTTCTTGTCCAAATCATACGAATGATCCCATCGCCCTGGAAGACAGTATAAATATTCAACAAGTTTTCGATAATCACTCATGGGCATTTTTTTAAAAGCAATCGCCACACGGTGATCATCATAGGCGCGAACAAGACGTGCGGGAACATTTTCAACACCCATGTCATTAATCGATATCTCTCCTAGATTGCTTCCGCTTGATATATTAATGTTTTCCCCGCATTCTAACAGCAGTCCGGTTTCAGAGATATCGAGAGTTTTACCACCAAATCGTTTATCTCCGGAAAACAAACAGTCAAAACAATGTTGAAATCTTACAGATTTACGTTGCTGGGGGAAATCATGCGATGCGTATAGTCCGATCCAAAGAAAAACAATACGGACAAGAGAAACAAGAAAAAGAAAAAAATACAGATCTTCTGAGCCATACCAAAACCTGGCTTTATACCCGTATATAATCCCAAAAATAGTCAGAAAAAGAAGCACCAATATCGGAACGCCTAAAATCAAGTTTAGCGCTGTCACGGCACGATAAACCCCCTTCTTTGTAACTCTAAACCGCCACCCGAACGGGCGAATTAAAGTTTTTATCGCCGCTATAGACAACGGAATACTCATGAATGATTCCGCAACGACCGAACTGATCTTGGAAGTATATTCCCGGCAAATCCATGAAATGGCCAACGCGTTAAAAGCCATAAACGGCATGAAAATAAACCAAAATTGCCCTCGTGTTATATAAAACGGTGTGTAACCGAAGAAAAAATATAATAACGGAATAACGATAATCAAAATATATATGGGGTTAATCAGGTAGTGTAGAATTCCATAGCTATGTATTACACGCTGAATAAAATTAAGACCTTTTATTTTAAGAGGGTTTGTTGATGAAAACAATGCCTGTAATGTGCCCTGTGTCCAGCGAATCCTTTGCTGGATAAACTCGCCCATTGATTCGGCGCTTGCTCCCGCTCCTAAGACTTCGTCAATCATATAGGTTTTGTATCCGGCAGATTGTAGTTTTATTGATGTCGCCCAATCTTCCGATAATGTCTCAACAGGAATCCCACCAATTTCTTCTATGGCGCAGCGGTTAAGAACATAGCACGTTCCAAAGCACATCATCGCGTTAAACCGATCTCGGCCTCTTTGTGTATAGCGGGAGAATGTGGACTGCTCCATAAGAGAGATCACATTATGCTTGAACATATCGGCATTATAAAATGCCTGAGCGGAGCTAACTAACCCTACATCCGACTCCTGGAAAAATCCTATCGTACGCTTGAGAAAATTCTTTAACGGAACACAGTCCGCATCAAAAAAAGCAATTAACTCACCGTCTGTTTGTTTCAACGCGTTATTCACATTGCCGGCTTTTGCGTGAATATTTTTTGGTCTGGCAATATAAGCACACTCTAATTCTTTTGCCAAATTTCTTATTTCCGGCCGATTTCCGTCATCGAGAACATACACTGTCTTCTTAGTATACTCGATAGCCTGACATCCGATCATTGTTCTGCGGATCATTTCAATAGGTTCGGAATATGTGGGGATAAAAACATCAACGGAAGGTTGATATTCCCCTGAAACAACAGATGCTTCGTAGCAGGCAACCTTGTTTTTGTGATCAACGGTGAACAATAGCTGTATGTACATCGACATTGAACAGAGGTAGATCATGGATTCAGCAATCCACAGCAAAATCGTCGTTATCCCGCTTCCGATATCATCAAATATGAGCGTATTGAATGTGCGAAAAATAATATATGCCGTATGAGCTGCAATCATCACCATAATAACGCACACCCTCAGAAAATAAGGCGGTTTGGGTATCGCTATCATGCCCAAAGTCAGCAAAGCAACAACCAGCAAAAAAGGACTCCAGATAAACCAGTCACCATCGTAATTGCTAATATGATTGAATCCCTCTTTTATCCACATGTATCCATGAAATACTGAACTGATAGAGTCATAAAGAACGGTTTTATCTTGCCATAAATAAGCAACACCAAATATAAGGATAAGCCCTATGATCAAGCGTTCACAATGATGATGCCATTTATATTTAATGCGCATATTAGTAATCCAGAAACTTATTTATGAAGGAGTTCACAGGCCCTTCACGATTCAACTTAACAGTCATGCTGCGCCCTACTCCGAAAAATTCTGAATCTTTGAAATAGTCCCGCCAATTAACTTTTAACCTTACAGAAACCAAGCGGCGGCTCATAAGTATCGGCGGCATCTCAACAGCAGCATTGTATGTGACACGGCCGCTGCCCCCTCGCACGAAAACAACTTCACCATCCCATTGTTCATCAGTGCCGAGCAATTGGACCATCATCCGTTGGCCCGGCTTAAGTTTCGCGGCATAGCGCTCGCTAAAAAAGGCATCCACCCATATCTCATCAGGGTTGACAATTTGGAATAATTCATCGCCTAAATCAACATGTTCTCCGTTTTTTGTCAAAATCGACCAAATAACTCCTTCGGAGGGAGCCTTAACAACGCTCCTCTTCTGTAACTCAATCTGCCGCTCAATTTCCTTAAGGCGCTTCTTTAAATAAACCAAGTATTTTTCTTTATTTTCAGTTGTTACTTTTAATATCTTTAAA
>JAGLQN010000358.1 GCA_023136835.1 Candidatus Omnitrophota bacterium
CTTCGTCCAGTTCGGGGATTTCAACATCATGCAAGACCTGAGTGAATTCTACCACACCTTCATTCAATAGCGTAGTTCCGAAATTGAGTGTCCTGAGTATAGTTCTCCGCACTTTTTGGGTATCACCTTTGTCTTGTTCGATATATCTTCTATACATGCCATACGCAAGTCCGTTTATGCTTCTGAAACTTCCTTTATGCAGGTTCATGTAAGTAAGGTCAACAAGTCTTTTATGTTCGGGTGTGGTGAACTCTACCCTTGGGGACAGGACATAAACAAGATAATTGATATTGTTTTTCAGCAATTGATTAACTACTTTGCCTACCTCGGACGATGACCTGTCCACACCGTCAATGTTAGAGCTGTGGCTTTTATTGTGAGTCTTGCCTATAAGGAAGTCCGTAGAAGGTGCGGCATAGCAGACAAAGAGGTCTATGTCACTCTTAGCGTGATTCATACGCCAGACATGTGATCCTACCAGAGTCGAGAATAAATGTGTGTATCCATCTGGAAATTTTTCTTCCTTCATTTTTCTTCCTTAAGTTTATATCCGGTGAGTCTGTAAATCCCGAATTTCTTGCGGTATTCTGGATGCTTTTTTGCATAACGGAAAAAACCCTGTCGCTCTTCTTCTGTCATTACAAAAAGAGCAAAAGGATGATCTCTTGGATACACTACATCATGAATTGATAAAGCCATTGTAACTAAATATGAAGCAATAATGGCTCCACAAATAAGAGTGAAAAATGACAAGTACCATAAATATTCACTTATGAAGTACACCATACCATACATAGTTACAAGAAGCACGGCCAGGGCAACTAATAAGTAACTTACCTGGACTATTCGCACCCTGATAATATTTAACGTCATTTTACACCGCCATATTTGAGTAACTTCAAGATTTCGTACATTTCCGGTCCGGTTCTGATGATATAGTGAGCGAACTTATTCCTCATAGATTTTGTTTGCTTAGGATTGGGAGAAACCAGTTCTCCGTCTTTCTCTATAAGTCTTATATTGGGAATAAACCTTTTCTCTGGATGTAGTTTCAGGCAAAGTTTGTATAACTTGATGAACTCTTCTTCTGACATCTCTTCCATTTTAAGTCCCCACACTTCCGTGTCTTTCTTTGAATATTTGGCATTTCTCACACAAAATTGTGTCTTCTCCAGGTTCTGGTTTTTTATCTTTGGGTACTATTTTAAGGACATCTCCACAATCACCACAACGAATGAATCTGTGTTCTTTGTTAAATTCGTAATCGTAAAGCATTATCCTGCAATTTACGGCATCCGCAACATGCCACCAGTCATTACGATATTTTTCCGGTTCCTCTGTGAGGAACTTCATCAATTCGGTCTTGTTATCAAAGCCCTTAACGAAGTCGTCCATTCCGCCTCCAATTTCGTAATCTCCGCCAGCAAACAGTAAATATCTTGCCATTTTCACTACCTCTCAGTCCTCTTCGACATAACTGACTTCAATATCAACATCATCGATATTAATGAGCGAGCTTTTTTCCAAGGAATCCCTTATTTCATTGAAAGCTTTGAGTTTCGCTTCTTCTATGTTCT
>JAGLQN010000359.1 GCA_023136835.1 Candidatus Omnitrophota bacterium
GCGGTTATCTAAGTTCTAATATATAATCATTGCAGCTATCAATAGAGCGATTTGTCCGAACAGCAAGCGATCCATGTGGGACTGGTTTTCGCAAACAGCTCTGCTTCGACACTTTCCCAATGCTTCGCAAACAGCACTCACATCGCAACGATTCTGGGACCATATGGATAAGATTAAGGGTGACACAGCATTATCCATTTGGAAGAATATTTTGAAAGGGGTGACAGAGCGGGAAATAATTGACTTATCTTCAGTGTCTTATGACGGTACGAACTTTTATACATTTATCGACACATTTAACATTCGTTGTGAAGTGGCCAAACGGGGGAAAAACAAACAGGGACGTAACAATCTAAGGCAAGTTAGTTATGCTCTTTTTTGCAGGGAAGATGGACACATTCCTCTATTTTATGATACTTATGAAGGGAATCGTAATGACGCTAAGCAGTTTCCGTTGATATTGCAAAAGTTCCATAATTTTCTTAACGATCTTTCCGGAGAAACTTATTCAGTTCCCCAGACGACTCTCATTTTTGATAAAGGAAATAATTCCGCAGATAACTTTGCTCTGCTTGATTCTCTGGGACTAAACTTTGTCGGATCAGTAAAACTTGGTGAGCATAAAGATCTGGTGCAAATATCAAACAACGATCCGATTTTTAAATCCTGTCCAGACGAAGGCGGAATTGATCTGGAGGGAACAAAGGCCTTTCGAGTAAAAAAGAAGGTTTACGGTCGGGAAAGGATTCTTGTAGTCACTTACAACCAAAATCTATTTAATACCCAGTGGCTTACCCTCCAGAATGATATAATCAAGGCCATTAAAAAGCTGTCATTACTGCAGCAGAAACTGGAAGATCGTGTCAACGGCTTGATTAGAGGGGGCAAGACACCGACCTTGGAATCAGTAGAAAGACAATGCAAAAGTTTTCTGAGTCGTCAGCACCTGAAGCAAATTATCATCGTAACCGTCAATAAAGGTTCTGATGATATTCCGCGTTTGGGGTACGTGATTGATACCGATGCTATCCATAAACTTTCTAACACTTACCTTGGCAAAAACATAATAATTACCAGCAGAGAAGACTGGGAGAATGCAAAGATCATAACAGCGTATCGCAGCCAATTTATTATTGAGGATGTGTTTAAGGAAATGAAAGATCGAAACAGTGGGAGTTGGTGGCCGATGCATCACTGGACAGATTCAAAAATCAAAGTACATGGGCTTTATTGTACGATTGCTCTTCTCATAAGGGCTTTGATGTTTCGGCGAGTAAGGAAAGCCGGACTTCTTCTTTCTATGAAGCGGGTTCTAAAGGAATTGGATGCAATCAGAGAAGTCGTTAATATTTATCCTCGTAAGCGTCGACAGAAAACAGAACGAAAGCAAGCAGTATTAAGCAAAATCTCAGATGTACAACAACAATTGATGTCGATTTTGCTGCTCAAACAAGAAGAAAATAGTATTTTAGGGTAAGGCTATGCATAGTATAACATTTTGAATAATCAACAAAAATAGGATACGCTTTTGCTAACTAGGAAACTCGGGATAGTTTCTATACGTCCATGATCAGGGTCAATGGTAGTATGTGAATCAAATGAAATATCTTTAAAACCGTTTTCTCCGGCATCTTCAAAAAATAATGTCACCTGCTCATTCAAGTTACTTTGATTACCTTTAAGTGCAAGAACG
>JAGLQN010000036.1 GCA_023136835.1 Candidatus Omnitrophota bacterium
CGCACGACGACACAGTGGGCGTTTTCTTTTACGTTATTAACCTTTGCTCTTACGATGATCCCTGCCGGGCGATTGCAGGACCGCGTCGGCCCGCGCAAAGTCGCTTCTTTAGGGGGAGTCTTATTAGGATTATCTTTTTTACTGGCAGCTTTTCTCGTTAAAGAAAACAGGCCCTGGGCTCTTTATTTGACTTACGGCATTATTGGCGGGGCGGGAATCGGCTGTGCTTATGTCTGTCCGATCGCGGCCTGCATGAAATGGTATCCGGATAAAAAAGGATTGATTACCGGACTTGCCGTAGCAGGATTCGGCGCCGGCGCCTTGTTTTTCGCCGGACCGGCTTCTGTATTAATGTTACCGACGGCTCCCGAAGGCTATGCCATGAGCTTGCCGCAAATTTTGATGGTTGGATTAGGTTTCAGTGAAGGCAATGGATTCGGGATCGGGTGGCAGGCTTTTTTTGTTCTCCACGGGATCGTTTGTACGATTGCTGTGGTCTTTGGTGCCGCTCTATTACGTAATCCTCCGGAAGGATGGAAGCCGGAAGGGTGGAACCCGCAAGCGATGGCTAATAAAGCTACGGTTGAAATGGATTGGAAGGAAATGCTCGATACACCTTTAGCGTGCATGCTTTGGCTGACATTTATTTTCGGGGCTACTTCCGGATTAATGGCGATCGGCCAATGGAAGCCGATGATGGCGACTATTCTTCAAGGGAGGACTTTTGCCCCAGAATGGATGGGAAGTTTCGGCCGTTTTGTTGAGCCTGTCGGTATTTTGGCGATCTTTAATGCTTTCGGGCGTATTTTCTGGGGAAAGATCAGCGATCTTATTGACCGCCCGCGTTCGATGATGATCATGTTCTTATTGCAGGGTATGACTTTTATGCTGCTGGTAAGTGTGACGACGCCTTTGACGATCTTCATTGCTTCGGCTTTGGTGGGATTGAATTTCGGAGGCAATTTTTCGCTCTTTCCTTCAGCGACAGCGGATTATTTCGGGACTAAACACATCGGCCAAAACTATGGATGGGTTTTTACGGCCTATGGTGTCGCGGGCATTTTAGGTCCGGTTGCCGGTGGAGTTCTCTTTGACGCGACAAGGCAATACCTGATGGCTTTTGTTTTCGCGGGAATCCTATGTTTTGTGGCTGCCGGATGCTCGGTTATCATTTGGGGATTGGCCAAAGCGCAGGCAAGGGATTTGAAGCTCCAAGAAGCCTAAAATTCGGGAAGATAGAAAGAAGCGATAACGGTGAGAAAATATTTAAGCCTAATGCTTTTATTGGTCATGGGCTGCGCGACGGCCGTGTCTAAAAATACACAATCTGTTTCGGATAGTTATGAACGGATCGTATTTGACGACGGGGTTAGCCTGGAGGAATCCAAGATTATTGCTCAAAAGCAAGTGATCAAGAAGAATATCGCGGATATCTATGATCTTTCAAAGCCGCGGATGGCTGATGATGTTCCTGAACTTCCTAATAATCAGGATTATTGGTTTGTCTTCTTTGAAGAAAAAAGGCCAAGCAGTATTCCGTTCGTTTTTATGGTTCTTGTTAATAAGGAAACTGGTAAAATTAAATTTTCTGATGATTATAATGAAGGGAATCAATGGATCTTGGAGGCCGCATTATTGCGTTAATGATCTGATACTGCTTTAAAATGCCTGTTATAAAATCGTTCTTACCCATTATTAATTCCAAATCAAAAGCGCTTATATTAGGATCCATGCCCGGAGTCAGATCTCTGGAGGAGGGGGAGTATTATGCCTACCCGCAGAATCAATTTTGGAAGATCATGGCAGAACTGCTTAATTGCGACTTACTCGTATCATACGCGCAGAAGAAAGGGATGTTACTGCGTAACCGTATCGCGTTATGGGATGTTGTTGGCTCATGCACCAGGAACGGGTCTCTTGACTCCAATATCCGTAATATGAGAGCCAATGATCTTGATGGCTTATTTAAAAGGTATCGGAACATCCGCGCGATATTTTGCAACGGAACCACGGCTTTTAAGTTCTTTAAAGATGGCCATTACAAATGTCCTGTGCCGGATTTTTTGCTTCCATCGACGAGCCCTGCTAATACTAAGTCGTTTGATTGGAAGATCGCCCGGTGGAAACAGGTCCGGGACGTTCTTGATGAGAAATAATCATTTCAATCAAATGATAAAGGGGAGATATGGTTTATTTCTTTAATATAACCACCGCGATTATCATAAGCTTGTTTTTATTGCCATTTTGGTATATAGAAGATGCTGTCATCGTTCCTTCCATACAGATGACAGCCAATGTTCTCGTAATTCCGGTTATTTTAGTGGCATTGAATGTTTCTCTTTATGCGAGAGGAAGGATCCGTTTTTTTTCAATACTCTATTTGGTTATTCCTTTAGCGTGTCTGGCTGGTGAGATTTGCGCGTATTTCAACTGGGGGATTTCAACAGGGGACCTATTACGTCCTGATGAGGAAACAATAATAATAACAATGGTTTATAGTGTGGCTTCTATGGGGCTATCGCTGCTGTTGTTAGCTGCGGCACATGTTGTTCTTAAGCTTTTTGGGAAGGCACAGAACCTTTAGATTTATTAATTACCCGCCAGAAAAGAAATTGGTAGAATAAGGCACTACCATTGGATATCCAAGGAAAAGTAAGGATTATAATGAAAGAAGATCGTATATCGCGGAGAGTTGAAATAGAATTGCCAGCGAAATTCTATCTTGAAAAGCAACCGAATTCTTGGGTTAAAGCGGCAGTTGTTAATATTTCCACGCATGGTTTCTGTTTTCGCTCTGGAGCCGAATACAATGAGATACTTAATGGTAAGCCGGCTATTGTGTTGTCTATTGAACTTTCTAAGGAGGAAAGTGTAGAATTGAACGTTCAAGTTGCCTGGTCAGGAAAAACAAGCAGCTATAACTGTCTTGCCGGTGGGGAGATCTTGAATCCATCAGGGTCGGATTACCAGAAGATCCTGGAATTTTATACGAAACTTTTCAGGGAACAATCAGAAAAGGGAAATGCTTCGTAAAGATAGAAGGGGCCATGGTGGCCTTAAAAGGAGAGATGAAATGGTAACAAGCAGTGTAAAGAAAACAAAAGGGGCAAAAAAGCCGGTTAGAAGGGCAACAAAAACAACACGGAGTAAAGTGAAGAC
>JAGLQN010000360.1 GCA_023136835.1 Candidatus Omnitrophota bacterium
TATATCTTTTAGGTACTTTTATATACTTTTAATGCATACTGAACGAAACTTAAATGTGGTAACAATTATTAAATCGTCTAAGGAGATAAGTTATGAAAAAGAATATTGAAATTATGGGAAGAAAAGTGTCTGTTATGGCTATCGTGGTAGCCTTATTGCTAATCAGTACCGCAAGTGCAGCACTGATTCAGCACTATGCATTAATGGAAGGAGATGTCACAATCAATTCACCAATAACTGTAAGCGTTGACGGAACACAGGTCATTCTTGGCGAAGCATACACCCTGGATACTGTAATTGCAACAGGTGGATGTACTATCAGCGAAACCCTTGAATTCAACAATATACACGGTTCTCCGGTAGATGTATCACTATTCTGGATACTTTATGAAGCTGGTGAAACATATCCTGATCTTAATACAAGCACTTCATACTGGATATATAACACTACAACATTATCGATACCCACTGACGGACTAACAAGAGAAGTGAGTCTTGACATCCCGTCATACATGACAGGAAATCATAAATTCCGCATAGAAGTGAATCCAGTATTCTGAGAATTCATTCCACATATTTTTCAAAACCCAAGCAGGAATTAGAATGACAAAAATTAACAACAAAGTGTGGACATTAACGGTTCTAATCACATTATTGCTTATTGCAACACCCAACGTAATCTCTGAATGTCAATCTTGCGACGAGCTAAGTAGTGAAACCGTACCCGGAATGATAGTAGGCATGAAGAACCCGGCGGCTGTATACTGCACAGAGTTGGGTTATGAATACAAGATCATTAAAACGGAAGATGGAGAACGAGGGATCTGCGTAATCCCGGATACTGGTGAAGAGTTTGATGCCTGGGATTTCCTGGAAGGTAAAGTTGGGCAGAAATATTCATACTGCGCTACAATCGGATGTGACACAATAACCGCAACCGATGGTAAAAACTCTTTCTCATCCGAGTATGCTGTTTGTGTACCTAAAAAACAGTCTGATTCTGAACATTTTGTTACTTCATCCTCTGAGAGCATGTCAGTTACAGACCTGATGAACTTAGGTGAGAAGGTATATCCAAAAACAAGCAAAAACTTCCAGGCAGAAGCTTTCCACACCTCTGATAATGAAATGATTACTTCCACTACTCAGGTCACATCTTCTGAATTCTCTGTTGGAGCCCCATCGTCATTCGACTGGAGAGATGTAGACGGTGAAAACTGGGTGACCACAGTTAAAGCTCAGGGAGGGTGTGGAAGTTGCTGGGCGTTTGCAACAGTGGCAGCAGTAGAAGCTAAAATAAACATTGTTATGAACGATTCAGCTTTCGATGTTGACTTATCTGAACAATATCTCGTTTCAGATTGTTGTGAAAATTGTGGATCTTGTTTTGGAGGTTCATTGTCACCATCTCTTTCTTACATCAGAGACTACGGAATAACGGATGAAAGTTGTTTTCCATATAATGCACAATACGTATATAAACCATATACTGGATATGACTCTCCCTGCTCAGATAGGTGCTCGCTTTGGGATAAGCGACTTTACACAATAGATAGTTTTGGTTGGAATGAACAGGGGGTTAATTCTACCAAAGACACACTTGAACATTATGGTCCTCTTGCGATTTACATTGCAATGAGCGGATCTTTTGATCAAGACGGTATTTATAGAGACTCTACAAAAGGAATAGACCATGCTGTACTCTTAGTGGGTTATAACGATGCAGATCATTACTGGATCGCTAAAAATAGTTGGGGTTCAACATGGAATGATGACGGATACTTCAAAATCGGATATGGAGAGTGTTATGTTAATCATTATGATAATACTCAATTAGCAGTCATAGTATCAGAAGACACATATTACAATTATCCACTTCCATTACCGACACCAAGACCTACCTCAGTGCCGTTACCAACACCACTTCAAATACCCTATCCAATACCTCTGCCATTCCAATTACCATAATAACCTTTACTATTCCGGTAGTAGAATTGGTTATTAAATTACTATGATGAGTATCATAGGTTTCTTTTTTTTCTTTTAATCCGTATGTGTTTTTTAGAAGCTCTTATATAGTTTAACCGCTTAACGACTGGTGTCAATATGTAAGCCTCATTCAAAGGAGACAATCCATGAATAAGAAAATTGAAATTTTCAAAAGGAAAGTGCCGATCCTGGCAGTCGTGGTAATCCTACTGATAATAGGCACCGCAAGTGCAGCATTGATAGCTAATTACGCAATACTGAGCGGAACATACGAA
>JAGLQN010000361.1 GCA_023136835.1 Candidatus Omnitrophota bacterium
CGGAGGTTGAGGGTTGGGTGAGGGTTTTTACCTGCTACTTCAATTTTTTGCTGCGTGTATTGGTAACGCTATATATAGGCCCGATAAATTTGTACGGGTATACTGGTGACTTGCGGCGATAGGGGATTTATGCTTATGTAGTGAATATAAGAATCCAAAATAACTTTCTCGTATTTGTAAATATCTGCCTACTATATTATTTTAAAATAATTTTAGAAAAAGCTATATAATTAATTCATTGTTTATTGTTAACTATGGATGCAATAACTAAGATTAAAAATCTTATTATAAGTGGATACAAAAAAAGCAGACATGATAAAAAATCTTCGATTTTTGATTTTGATACGGCAAAATCAATTGCAAATCAAAATAATCTCCAAATTGAAATACAATTAATAGATGCATACATCCAATTTTGTATTGAAAATAATTTTGAATCTGCAAAATCATTACTGGACAAATATCAAAAAAAAATGGATGTTAATTTATTAGGATATTATTATTTTTTATTTGGAAGAATATATCATAAGAAAGGTGACTACGATAGAGCTATAGAATTCCATCAAAAAGCGCTTGATACTCCCGGTTATGATTCACCTGGAAATGCGCTGAACAATATAGGAGTAGCATTGAGTGAGAAATGTGACTACGATAGAGCTATAGAATTCCATCAAAAAGCGCTTGATACTCCCGGTTATGATTCACCTGGAGATGCGCTGAACAATATAGGAATAGCATTCATTAATAAAGGTGACTACGATAGAGCTATAGAATTCCATCAAAAAGCGCTTGATACTCCCGGTTATGATTTACCTGGAGATGCGCTGAACAATATAGGAGTAGCATTCATTAATAAAGGTGACTACGATAGAGCTATAGAATTCTATCAAAAAGCGCTTGATACTCCCGGTGATTATTCACCTGGAGATGCGCTGAACAATATAGGAGTAGCATTCTTTAATAAAGGTGACTACAACAAAGCTATCGAATTCTATCAAAAAGCGCTTGATACTCCCGGTTTTGACGCACCTGGAGATGCGCTGAACAATATAGGAGCAGCATTCTTTAATAAAGGTGACTACAACAAAGCTATCGAATTCTATCAAAAAGCGCTTGAAACTCCCGGTTTTGACAAACCTGGAAAAGTGCTGAATAATATGGGAATATCTTACAGAGAAAGTAAAAAATATAAAGAATCTATTAAATGCCATAAAGAAGCTTTAAAATCGAAAGATGTTGTCAAAAATATTCAAAATGAAAAATATTCAAAATCCCTTCTTAAAAATTCGGAAAATTTAATTGAAAATTATAAAAGGATGGAGGAACTTGAAAAATCTGGTCCAATAGAAGAATCCAAAAAATTAAAAAGTGAACTGAAAGAAAAAGATGTATTATCGAAAATATTCGAATCTTTTGGAGATG
>JAGLQN010000362.1 GCA_023136835.1 Candidatus Omnitrophota bacterium
AACGCTTTGACGGACGTGTTTTTGCGGAAGCTTCTATCCGTGTCAATGTCAACGGGAAAAGCAAATTCAGCGCGTCCGATGGAAACGGCCCGGTGGAAGCTTTGGACAACGCGTTAAGACAAGCCCTTAAGAAGTTCTATCCGCGGCTTGAAGAAATGCGCTTAACAGATTATAAAGTCCGCGTTCTCGATACAAAAGCCGGAACAGCGGCCAAAGTCCGCGTTCTCATCGAGTCGCAGGATAATACCGATTCATGGACAACAGTAGGCGTTCATGAGAATATTATCGAAGCGTCATGGGAAGCATTAACAGACAGCATCGAATATAAATTGCTTAAGGACCAGAAAAAATAGCAAAGATGAAAAATATGAAACAATATTTGATTTTTCTTGTAATATTATGGCTTGCTTTTTTTAGCATTACGCCAAAAGTATCCTCAGAATTTTCCGCAGATAAACCTATAGCAATTGAATTTAAGTTGGTTGTTGATAACAGCAATGAAGAACAATTGATTCTTGGCGATGAAATTTTAATTTTACTATCGCAACAAAATGTAAAGTCCGCGGAATTAAGCGTGGTTGAGCTGTCAAATACCGTAACGATTTTGTTTCATCTGACAGAAGACGGCAAAAAGAAGCTATTAGATTTAACAACAAAATATACCGGGAGACGGTTAGCGATCTTTATTGATGGTAAATTCATAATAGCACCTGTAATTAGGGAAACCATAAGATCCGGATCACTTGCAATAACTGGAAATATAACTGAGGAAGAAGCGAATCAGATTGTTTCCCGTATTAATCAGAAAAATTAAGCGCGTTCTATCCGCTAACCGCTATACGCTGAAAAATGACTGAACTTTCCAAAAGATTTAACTTTAAAGAGATCGACAATAAATGGTGCGCCCATTGGGAAGATAAAAATCTTTTTCATGCCCAGGCGGATTCCGGCAAAGAACCCTACACTATCGTCATTCCGCCGCCTAATGTCACGGGCATCCTGCACATGGGCCATGCCTTAAATAATACCCTTCAGGATATCATTATCCGCTATAAGCGCATGAGAGGATATGAAGCCCTCTGGATGCCGGGATGCGATCATGCCGGCATCGCTACCCAAAATGTCGTCGAGAAACAGCTCGCCAAAGAAGGTAAGAAACGCCAGGACATCGGCAGGGAAGCTTTCCTTAAGAGATTATGGGAATGGAAGAAAGAATACGGCGACACGATTATCCACCAATTAAAAAAGCTGGGGTCATCCTGCGACTGGCCACGAACCCGCTTTACCATGGACGACGGCTACAGCAATGCCGTCAGGGAAGTTTTTGTTCGCCTCTACAACAAAGGCCTTATTTACCGCGGAGAATATATCATTAACTGGTGCCCGCGCTGCCACACCGCGCTTTCCGACGAAGAAGCTGAACATCATGAAACACAGGGCAATTTATACTATATCCGCTATCCGTTTAAGGATAATCCTAATGAATCCTTGACGGTTGCCACGACCCGCCCCGAAACCATGCTTGGAGATACCGCCGTTGCCGTTAATAAAAAAGATAAACGCTACAAAGATCGCATCGGCAAGACCCTGGTCCTGCCTTTAATAAACCGGGAAATCGAGATCATCAATGATGAATTTGTCGATCCGGAATTCGGGACCGGTGCCGTTAAGGTCACTCCGGCGCACGATCCCAATGACTTTGAGATGGGCAAACGCCATGATCTCGAATTTATTAATATCATGCATCCCAACGCAGTGCTCAATGACCAGGCAGGCGACTTTGAGGGAATGGACCGTTTTGAGGCGAGGGAGGCTATTGTCGAAGCTCTGCGGGAAGCCAAATATCTCGAGAAAGTAGAACCGCATACACATGCTGTCGGGCATTGTTACCGTTGTCACACAGTCGTCGAACCTTATCTTTCAAGACAATGGTTCGTGAAAATGAAGCCCTTAGCTAAACCCGCCATTGACGCTGTTAAAAAGGGAGACGTCACGTTCTATCCTAAACGGTGGACGAAAGTCTATATGAACTGGATGGAAAATATCCGGGACTGGTGTATCTCGCGCCAGATCTGGTGGGGGCATCGTATCCCTGTCTGGTATTGTGATCATCAAGAATGCCGCGAGCCGATCGTCTCGCAAACAACACCCGAAAAGTGTCCTCATTGCGGGTCAGCAAATCTTAAACAAGATGAAGACGTTTTGGATACATGGTTTTCATCCTGGCTCTGGCCGTTTGCCACACTCGGCTGGCCGGAAAAAAATAAAGACCTCAAATATTTTTATCCGACGGCATCATTATTCACGGCTCCGGAAATCATCTTTTTTTGGGTCGCGCGCATGATCATGGCGGGAATCGAGTTTATGGGTGAGATCCCGTTCTGTGATGTCTACCTTCACGGAACAGTGCGCGATACTAAGGGCAGGAAGATGTCGAAGTCATTGGGAAATGCCATCGATCCTCTTGAGATCATCGAGGAATACGGCGCTGACGCCCTGCGTTTCAGCCTGATTATCAACTCGGGACAGGATCTTTATATCTCGAAGGAAAAATTTGAGATCGGCCGCAACTTCGCCAACAAAATGTGGAACGCCTCACGGTTGATCCTGATGAATACTGAAACGATCGATCCATCTTTTTGCCTTGGTTCAACCAAAAGAATCAAAGATCTCGATTTGCCTTCAAAGTGGATCATCTCCAGGCTCTATTCAACGCTTAAAAAGGTCAGCCTTGCCATTGAGCAATACCGTTATTCAGAAGCGGAAAGCCTGATCCATGAATTCTTCTGGGGAAATTTCTGCGATTGGTACCTCGAGATCATCAAAGACCGCTGGGATGATCCAACCATACAGAATATCGCCTTTAAAATCCTTGCGCATTCCTTAAAGATGATCCATCCGTTTATGCCATTTGTCACCGAGGAGATCTGGAGCCAATGTCACAAAGACAAAGAGGCGATCAGCCTGCAGCCTTGGCCGTCTGATCACAAAGACCTTGTGGATAACTCAACTGAAGATCATATGCAGACAGTTATTGATCTGGTAACATCGTTACGAAATTTGCGTGCTCAATGGAACATCAAGCCGCAAGAAAAAATACAATGTCATTTGTCCTCAAAATCGAAAAAGGACATCGAATTACTCAACGAAACTGAATCTGTCTTGAAAAACTTGGCGCGTATTGATAATCTGACCATCGACAAGAAACCTATCGAGAAAAAAGATGCGGTCGCGGTCATCGTCGGCAACATCAAAGGCGCTGTTCCTTTGGGCGACTTGATCGACGTGAAGCAAGAGAAAGAACGCCTGTTAGGCCAGATTTCAGAACAAAAAAAAGTTTCCTCCGGATTAACCAACCGTTTAAAAAATAAAGATTTCTTAAAAAAAGCGCCGAAGGAAGTCATCGATAAAGAAAAGGTCCGTCTAGAATCCATTCATACGAAAATCAAGGAACTTGAAAAAATCATCTCCGGATTAAAATTATGAAACCCTGGGCTTTAAACCAACTGATCCGGCGGGCTCTTAGCGAAGATGCCGCCAATAATGATATCACAACAAATTCTTTGATCCCGAAACACCATGTTTCGCAGGCCACGATCATCATCAAGGAAGATGCCGTTGTTTGCGGATTAAAAATTGTGGAACGGATCTTCAAACTTCTCGATTCCCGTATCCGCTTCGAGACGATGCATCCAGACGGCACAAAAGTCAAACGTAATACAATCGTCGCCAAACTGAAAGGAAAGACCAGGGCTATATTGACAGGAGAGAGAGTCGCTCTTAATTTTTTGGGATATCTTTCCGGTATCGGAACGGACACAAATAAGTTTATTGCCAAGACCCGTCATACAAAAGTAAAGATCTTAGATACGCGTAAAACAACACCCGGACTAAGAATTCTTGAAAAAAGAGCCGTCAAATGCGGCGGCGGGCACAACCACCGCCCTGACTTAAGCGAACTTGTCCTCATTAAGGACAACCATCGAGGCGCTTGCCACCCCCACCTGTCTATACCAGAAGCCATTAAACGCGCCAGACGGAAAACGAAAAAAACGATCGAGATCGAAGTCGACACATTAGCACAGTTCAAAGAAGCCTTATTAGCTGAGCCCGATATGATCTTACTCGATAACATGAATTGCGCTCAAATGAAGAAAGCCGTAGCCATTGTTAAAGAATTGCCCCTAAGGCGAAGGCCGATCCTTGAGGCTTCCGGCGGGATCACGCTTAGAAATGTTGCGCAAGTAGCCCACACAGGCGTCGACTGCATATCAATAGGATCATTAACACACTCCCATAATGGAATCGACGTATCCCTGGAGATTGTCAATTAAATGAAACCTCTCCGACAAAAAATTTCTTGCGCCCTATTGGTAAGTGTCGCTATCACTGCCGGCAACATCAGAGCGCACGCCCAGAATATCTATAAATACACGTCGGAAACCATCGTCAAGAACGGACACGGCCAAGCCCCGCCCGCCAACACGATCTTTGATGACCAAATGTTGCTTAACGGATATGCCGAAAAATATAGCAACCTTTCCAAGGAAATTCTTCTGGCCATGATCAAGGATGATACGCTGACTCCTTACCGCACTGCGGCAGCTATCAGGGTCTTTAGAAAAAAGTTCAGCAGCGAGGTTGTTTCGCGCGAAAAAAAGATCACTGAAAAAATCTTGCTGCGGCGGCTCCATCGCACAGATTCACCTTTCGTCCAGGTCGAAATCATGCACACACTCTGCCAAATGGACCGTTACCGCTACTTCAAATCCATGGTTCCGGCCCTGATCCAAAAACTCGACCACTATAACACCGCTATCAACGAAATCGCGTTTGACAGCCTCAATCAGATCATCGAAGCCGGAAGCAACCGTAACCGGGAGGCCCGCATCGTTTTTAATACTTTGCGTAAAATACTGTTCTTGTCACGAAAGCGCCTGGCCGTGGTTAAAGAAGCTGACGCCAAATTAGCGAAGAAACTAAAATTGCTTCGCTGGTCGATCAAGGTCCTCGGTAACCAGGAGCTTAAAAAACTCCCGAAAGAAGTTATCAGTTTACTATAAGATGAAGATTAACCGCACTACCTGGATAACATTTTTCTTTCTTTCCGCTATCAGTCTTGCCGCCTGGTTTAGCTTCAGTTATCCCCAATTAGCCATCTCCGATTTCTCTATCGACCGCGCCAAGGCGACGGCCATTGCCATGAACTATCTTGACAATAAAAGAAATATTGATCCGGAAGTTTTTCAAAGAGCTGCGGTTTTTAGAATGGACTGGAAAACAAACCGTTACATACAAAAAACAATCGGGTTTAAGGGGCTGGAAGAATTCATCGATAAACATGATTTTGACCTGTTTTATTGGTTAGTCCGGTTCTTCAAAGAGAACACAAAAGAAGAATACTTAATCGAGATCAGCTCATCAACGGGTGAAATTATCGGTTTTTCACACACTATCGACGAAAATGACGCAAGAAAAGAAATCGAAAGGGAAGAGGCCCGTGAAAATGCCAAAGAGTTCCTCATAAACAAGTTTAGATTTTTCGACCCCGATCAATACACGGTACGCAGTAATTTTGCCACACACCTTGATAACCGTTCCGATTTCGTCTTCAGCTGGCAAAAAAACAGCGTTAATATGCCTTGGAGTGATAATCCTGGCTCTGGAACCGGAAAACTTGTCACGAGGGCAATAATCTCTGGCAATGAAGTTCTTGCCTTCGCCAAAAATGTTTTTTTGGTTCCCGACCAGTTTAACCGTGATATGGCTAACCGAAAGACCCTGATCCACAATATTATGCTTATTATCCAAATTTTTGTTCTGGCCCTGTTGACCTACGGCATTTTCTTGATCATTACCCGCCAAAACCATCTCGCCATGCACACCACAAAAAGATTCTATATTAACATCGTGATCATTTCATTTGCCCTATCACTGCTAAGCATCTTTAACCAATTTGAAAGCATTCTGTATTCCTATAAAACAACACTTTCCCTTAGCGCGTATCTATGGCGCAACAGCGTTAACACGATCATCAGCGCTTTATTCATAACGGTTGCGATGCTTATCCCAAGCCTTTCGGGCGAATTATTGCACTATGAAACCTCCTCGAAGGAAAAAAGAGGATCTTTCCTTCATTATATCCAGTCGACATTCGCTTCCCGTCACGTCACCGAATCGATAGTCCTGGGCTACTTTGTATGCATTATCATGCTGGGCATGCAGTCGTTTCTCTTTAAGATCGGGCAAACATATTTAGGCGTTTGGTTCGAACACAAATGGATCGATAATATCTCGACAGCGTATTTGCCTTTTTTAGCTGTTTTTACCTTCGGGTATAAAGCAAGCTTTTCTGAAGAAATTATGTACCGGCTTTATTCGATCAGCCTCGGGAAAAAAATACTCAATAAAGTCAATCCGGGAGGAGGAAAAAGAAATATATTCGTTATCGTTATACTCTCTTCACTTATTTGGGGTTTTGCCCATAGCAGTTATCCCATATTTCCCGTTTGGTTCCGCGGGCTGCAGGTAACCTGCTTAGGAATGTTCCTGGCATTTATTTATTTGAAATTCGGATTTATCCCTGTGATTGTCGGCCATTATCTTTTTAACGTCTTTTGGAGTAGTGCCGGGTATATCTTTGGAACTTCAACCCCATTTTATTTTTATAGTTGTGTTTCTGTTTTATTGCTGCCTTTAGGTCTCGGAATAGTCACCTTCATTATGAACAAGAAGAAAGAGGAAAGGGCGCTACGCTGGCATTTAAACAAACACCAGCTCTACAATCTGGAAGTCCTCAAGGCCTTTCTCAACGCGAATAAAGAAACGTTCTTAGGGAAATCACAGGATCAAATTAAGAAAGAGATCACGCCTCACGGATGGGACCCGGCCGTTGTCGAGGTTGCCTTAGAAGATTTTCCCCGTGATTCCGGATCTTCATTGATATAAGACTTGGCAAAGTCGCGGTTTCTGATATACTATTGGCAATAAATATAGTAAAATTTAACTAAATTTGCGCCTATGCGCTCATTTTATGCTATTAAATCCATTTACATTCCACGCACCAAAGTCGCTTTCACAGGCCGTTGACCTCTATTCGAGTTTAGAGAACGTTAAGCTGCAAGCAGGAGGAACCTTTTTGCTCAACAATCTCAAGTTGTTGAAAAGAAAGGGCGTTAAGACTCCCAAACATATCCTCAGCCTAAAGAAAGCCCCGGAACTTAAAGGGATCTTTGAAGAGGGAGGAATGCTTATTATCAAGGCCATGACCACAATGAACGAACTTTTTGATTCCCCGTTACTTACAGGCAACATGGATGTCCTTAAAGTTGCCGCTAAAAACATCGGAACAAGCCAGATCCGCAACATGGCAACCGTTGGCGGCAATCTGACCTGCCGTTACACATGGACGGAAATGCCGGCCATTATGGTAGGATTAGACGCCGATCTGTATTTTACGGGACAAGACGGAAAACAAGAGATCCTCTCTGCTGAGGAATTCTTTAAGGCAAGCGCAAAAACGGATAAGATCTTTACCCACGCGGCCATCAAAAAAGACCCGCAAGCCCTAATCGCCTACCGTCGAGTAAAAAAAACGCCTCACCTGGATATCCCTTTATTATCATTGCTTATCAAAACCAATCCCGACGGAAAGAAATTTAAGAATACCAGGGTCGCCATCAATAACTGTGTGGCCTTCGGCCAACGCGATGGCAAACTTGAAAGCTTTATAGACCAAAGTACCCGTTCAAAAACCCTCGCGCAAGAAGCCCTTAACCATTTAGATGAGCCGATCTACGACGTGCGCGGCAGTGACTATAAAAAACACATCTCCCGTGTGGCGATCAAAGACGCCATCGCGGGACTCATGGAGAAATCATGACCATTCTTACGATCAATAACAAAGAATATTCGCTGGAACTTAAAGGGCACGAAACTCTTCTGGAAGTCCTGCGCGACCATTTAGGATTAACAGGAACAAAAACAGCTTGTGATGATTCTGAATGCGGAGCGTGCACGGTCATCATCAACGGCAAATCTGTTCTTTCCTGCATCACTCTGGCCCGCGACGTTGAAGGAGACAAAATTACAACGATCGAGGGGTTGGCCGACGGGGAAGAACTTCATCCCATCCAGAAATCCTTTGTGGACACGGGAGCCGTCCAGTGCGGTTTCTGCATGCCGGGGATGATCATGTCCGCAAAGGCCCTTCTTGATAAAAACACGGATCCATCACAAGAAGAGATTAAACAGGCTTTAGACGGTAACTTATGCCGTTGCGCCGGTTATTTGAAGATCTTCGAGGCTGTTGAGCAAGCCGGTAAAGAGATGAGAAATGAAAAATCAAATTAATAAAGAATATCTAGATCCAGTCGGAAAAAGTGTTCCGCGCATTGACGGTAAGGGAATCGTCACCGGGCAGACCAAATATGCTTTTGACCTGAATTTTGCCAATATGCTTATCGGCAAAATGATCCGCAGCCCGCATCCGCATGCCAAGATCATCAGCATTGACACATCTAAGGCCGAGGCTTTGCCGGGTGTACGAGCCGTCATTACAGCCAAGGATACGGATGAGATCAAATTCGGGTCTAATGAGTTTTTCTTCCCTCACACGATCGATCAAATGGCGCTCGAATCTGAAAAGGTCCGTTATGTCGGAGACGAGATCGGGGCTGTCGCTGCCGTCGACGAGGAAACCGCATTAGAAGCGTTAAAACTGATCGACGTAAAGTACGAAGTCTTGCCACATGTTGTTGATGTTCAGGAAGCGATGAAACCCACAGCGCCGCAAATCCATGATTCACTAAACAATATTGCTGTCATTTTTCCGGTTAACTTTGGTAATTCTGACCGCGCTTTAAAAGAAGCGGATTATGTCCGTGAAGATCTTTTCTTTACTCCGGCCGCGCACCAGGCGGCGATGGAACCTCATGTCTGTGTTGCCCAGTGGGAGAAGCACACGAACAAAATCACACTTTGGGCCTCTAGTCAAGCTCCATTCAAATGCCGCGAGACACTTGCTAAGACATTGAAGATGGACCTCAATAATATCCGGGTTATTAAGATGGCCGTCGGCGGCGGGTTCGGAGGAAAACTTGAAATGCTTCCGATGGACTTTTCAGCTTGTCTTTTATCCAAAAAGGCCGGAGGCCTTCCAGTAAAAATATGCTACAACAGGGAAGAGGAATTTCTCGCATCCCGGCGGAAACACGGCATAATCTATAAGCTTAAATCCGGCGTTAAAAAGGACGGCACCATCGCCGCCATCACGGGTGAGGTTATTGCCGACGGAGGCGCCTATTGCAGTTACGGGCCGACCGTTTTGGCCGCGGCCATTATGCGCATCTTTATGGTCTACAAAATCCAGCATCTCCGCGTTACCGGCTACCGTGTTTATACCAATACTCCTATCAGCGGTGCGATGCGCGGCTTCGGCGGCGTGCAGGCCGGATTTGCCATCGAGTCGCATATGGATATGCTGGCTGAAGGTATCGGTATGGATCCCGTCGAGTTCCGTTTAAAAAACATTACAACTCCGAATATGACCACCATCAATAAGCTGATCATTTCCACCAACGGCCTTAAAGAATGCATCGAAAGAGCAACAGAAACCGCCGGTTGGTCAAAAAAGAGAGGAAAGCAAAAACATCTACACCGCGGCATGGGCATCGGGATCGCCGGCGACGTCATGGGATCTAAGATGTACAAATCTCATGAATCGGCCGGTTCGATCGTCAAGGTTGAAGAAGACGGCTCCGTTTATTTATTTACAGGAGCCGCCGATACCGGGCAGGGGTCGGACACAGCATTATCTCAGATTGCCTGCCAGGAACTCGGTGTTAGCTACAGCCGCATCAAATGCAAGGCCGGCGATACCGAGATCACGCCTTTTGATACCGGAAGTTTCGCCAGCCGCGTGACCTTTATTACAGGAAACGCGACTATCCTAGGCGCCCGTGATGCCAAAATGCAGATCCTCGAAGTTGTCGCCAAGGAACACGGACTTAACATCGATAACCTCGATATTAAAACCGAACAAGTGATCAACACGGAAGATGATTCAGCTATTATGAATTTTGATGAGGCCGTCGAGTTAAGTTATTCCTTCAACTACGGAAAACAGATCATCGGACGGGGAAGTTATAACCCGAAAACCACCCCGATCGATTTCAGGACAGGAGAGGGGAATGTTTCCGGAAGCTATGGGTTTGAAGCCCAGATCGCCGAGGTTGAGGTCAATACTGACACCGGAGACATCACGATCCTTAAGATGTGGGATGCTCACGATATCGGCAAAGCGATCAACCCTCAATCCGTCGAGGGACAGATCGAAGGCTCACTTGCAATGGGAATCGGATACACCTTTATGGAAAACCTGCGGTTTGATAAAAAGGGGAGGCCGGCTAACGGAAACTTTGCCAACTACCGTCTGCCGAGGTCTGTCGGCACACCGCCCATAGAATCCATTTTGATCGAAACCAATGACCCCCAAGGCCCCTTTGGCGCCAAGGGCATGGGAGAAGCGTCGCTGCTGCCGACATCCGCCGCTATTGCCAATGCTATTTACGATGCCATCGGTATTCGTCTTAAAAGTCTTCCCTTTACACCGGATAAGGTCATTGAAGCATTAAAGAAAAAAAAGCAGCAAGAAAAGAAAGATGAGGCCTAGCCAATGACAAGAAAAATCGCAGCACTTATTACTTTCGTCCTTTTAACATCTTCCTGCAGCATATATCACATCAACTCGGTTGACAGCGGCGATACCTATTACCCGGCCAAATCAACTGACGAAGTCGTCTATCTGGAAGAGATCGATGAGGACTATGAGATTATTGGAACCGTTACCGTCAATGGCGAGCGTAAGCAACGCAATATCGATGATATCCTCGGCAAGATGAAACGCGAAGCGGCCATTCTCGGAGGAGATGCCATCACGGACATCCAGTCGGATGCGACCGGTGTTTGGAAACGTCTGCCGGTACAACAAACTATCAGCAACGCCTACGTCCGCGCGAATTACACGGCATCTGTGGTTGTTTTCAAATAACGCGGATATCGCGCTTATGTCTAAAATTGTTGCCTGAGCGCTTCGAATTCCTCTTGCGTATTAAAGGACTTGACGGTTCCCGAATCCTTAATGGAAAGGATAACTGTCTCGTTTTGGTTGGCATGCGCGATAATATTCAATCCGCTTTCATTATCAAGCGCGAAAAACTCTTCTTTTAACCTGACCGAAAAAAGGGGCGGATGCCCTTTTTTTCCGTTAAAAGCAGGAAGGACAATAAGAGGAGAATTATCCCGGAAACACCGGATCAAAGTGTCAACCGTTTGTTGTTCGATGAGAGGATGGTCGACCGGGATCAACAATACACCTTCGACGCCATCGGAAATACTTCGTAAACCCACCTTAAACGAAGATGTTTGCCCGAAATTATAATCTTTGTTATAGACAACCTTTAGTTTTTTGTGGTTTAATAAGTGAGGTTTAATTTCATCAGCATGAGCGCCGAGAACAACAATAATTTCATCGACTTGGCTTTTTATAAGCATTCTCTGCAGCTGCTCGATGACAGTTTCTCCGTTGAGCTTTGCTAAAGCTTTAGGGAAACCAAAACGATGGCTTAAACCGGCCGATAAAAGTATGCCTGCGATCATGACAATATTATATACTTTTAACCCGGATTTTTCATTCAAAAATTATGGTAATCTTGGGTTAACCCCGTTTTCCTTAATAAATTCATGAGGAAACTAAATTTTGCATTAGACTTTTTTCTTCCAAAGCTTTACGATGAGTTTAGTGTCCCAATGCAAAATTTGGGTTTAACGGTTGAAAAACCAGTGTCTCATTCTAGAAACTAAAAAATTGAGAACATCCGCTTACGTTCTTCAAGGAGGTTAAAACGTGACCGCTCTTATCGTATTGACTTGTTTATCTCTAGCCGGAATAGGAACCGCCTTCTGGCTTTTAAAAAATAGCCAGGAACCCGAGGAAGACTCTTTATCGGAAGCTCTGAACATCGCAGAAGAAACAGGCCGCCCATCGAAAAAAGAAATTTCCAGGCCGGTTTCCGATGGAAAGCAGAAATCAAGCATCTTAAAGCGATTAACAGCCATCAAGGGAGGCAATGCTGAATCCGCGAATATGGATACAGATGAACCAGCAGAAATCCCGTCTGAACCAAAGAAACCTTTAAGTTTTCTTACCGGTCTTTTAGAGATGCTTCATCTTACTGACATTCTCAAGAAATTAAACATCGGAGGGAAAGACTCGGAATCGGAGAATATTCCGGAAACAACACCTTTGCCAAGCTTAAAAGAGTATTTCGAAAACGAGTCGAAAAATGCCCCTTCAGATGAGCCTGAAACAGGAACCGCATCTCTAAAAACCATCCCGGCAGAAGAGCCTGCCGAAAAGCACCCTTTACCTGAAACGGCAACACAAGAGGATACTCAAGAAAAGCTTGCTTTATCTTCTCAATTAGACGAGCTTCAAATGAAATATGAAAAACTGGATGTCCTATTTAACGAAAAAAGTGCTGAGCTTCAAAAGACAAAAGAATCCCTTGATAACGAAATCAAGAACCGGGAAGAATTCAACAAGGTCAAAAAGCTTCTTGAACAGGAAATAAGAGATTCTAAGGATAGGACACGTAACGTTCAGGCAGAAGGCGAAGATGCTAAATCTGAAATTGAGAGGCATGAGAAGATGACCTCTCAATTAGAAGAAAAAATCGCGCAGATGGAAAAAGACCTTGTGGAAAAAGAAGATAAGATCAGTGACCTGCTCAAGCGCCTGCAGACGTTCGCAAGTCCATCTACCGCAGCAACACCACCTACATTCGAGAAGGATAAAGCGGAGGGCTATTTCATCGATACTCATCAAGATCTTAGCGATCATAAAGATGAAAATACACAAGAAGAAGCCCCACAGCACAATACAGAAAATCCACCACAAACGGAAGAACCTCCAAAGGATGATATGCAGAAGAATGACGAGGAGGAGGGACCCGTAGAAGAGGCTCCATCGGAAGAAATCCTCAAAGATATCGGGGGGGCCAATCAGGATGACGTCACCACTAAAGCAAGTAGCCCTTTCGAAACAGAACCTCCGGAACCTTATGAAGAACCATCCCCGGATGTTGAGCCGCAGGAGAAGATAAGTTTTCTGAAATTACAGCCAGATGTCGTCTCCGATGAATCAGAGAAGGACAGTTCAATAGCCAGTGAGATCGAGCAGTCCCTTGAGGCTCCTCCGGAACGTGAAATAAAATCAGACCCAGGCCAATCGATAACTCCCAAGACCGATCCAAAAAACCAAGAACCGTTCGAGTCGACAGATGAAGAGATCAATAAAACTCTCGACGCGCAACAATATCCAGAACCCCAGCCCAGCAATCAGGAACAAAAACCAGAAACCAACGATAATACAGATCACACAAAGGAATAAAAAATGTCATTTAAAATTTTCTCAATTGCTCTTTTAGCATTACTCTTCACATTCAATCCCAATGCCAATGCCTCAACGATTGTTGTAATTGAAACAAACCAGGGTGAAATCGAATTGCAATTATTCCCTGAAATAGCCTCTAAAACATGCGAAAATTTCATCGGGCTTGTTGAAAAAAGTTACTATGACGGCATCATTTTCCACCGGATCATTAAAAACTTCATGATCCAGGGGGGCGACCCTACCGGTACCGGACGGGGCGGTGAAAGCCTGTGGGGAGGTAAATTTGAAGATGAGGTCACTCCGGAAATTAAATTCGACCGGAAAGGGCTCTTAGCCATGGCCAATTCAGGGCCTAGTACAAACGGCAGCCAGTTCTTTATCACAACCGTTCCAACCCCATGGCTGAATATGAAACATACAATTTTCGGTGAAGTGATCAGTGGCTATGATGTCGTGGAAAAGCTCGAAAATGTCAATGTTCAACCCGGAAGTAATAAGCCTCTTGAGGAACAGAAAATCATCAGAGCTTACCTCTACGATGCGATAGAATAAAGATCATTCCTTTGATCTTAAAGGCCATAACATGGACTATGATCTGCTTATCAAGGCCTTAAGTGCCGCCCGAAAGGGTAAGAAATATGCCTTTGCCACCGTTGTTGAAACGACACAAAAGGGAACTCCACGTAAGCCGGGAGCTAAAATGGTTGTTCTGGAAGACGGGACGCTCTTTGGAACAATAGGAGGGGGACATAACGAAAAACTGGCCCAGAAAGAGTGCCTGAAGGCTATTCGTTGCGCGAAACCGTCTCTTATCACCTACGATTTGTTCGGCAAAGGAGACCAACCGGTCTGCGGCGGCCAAATGAAGGTCTTTATCGAGCCTTTTCTCTCTAAAAAGCAACTGATCATTTGCGGAGCCGGGCATATTGCCTTACCGCTTTCGGTCATTGCAAAAATACTCAATTATAAGGTTACTATTGTTGATGACCGCAAATCGTTCGCCAATAAAAAACGGTTTCCGCATGTCGATACGATCATTATCGGCAATCACGCGGAAAAATTAGCGAAGATCCCTATTGATCAGAACACGCATATCATGATCATGACCCAGAGTCACGAGTATGATTTTGATTGCGTTAAAGCCGTGGTCAAATCGGATGCCGGGTATCTTGGGGTTATCTCAAGCCGGCCCAAACGCGCAAAATTATTCAACCAGCTTAAAAGTATGCGCATTCTGGCCAAGCTTATCAAACGGATTCATATTCCAGCTGGTATTGATATAGGCGGCCAAACGCCGGAAGAGATCGCAGTCTCAATAGCCGCAGAATTGGTTGCGGAAAATAATCGAAGCTCCATTGGAACGGAGAAGTTCAAGAAAAAATAAAGGAGTCATTATATGAACAAAGAAGAAGTCATTGACCTGATCAGAGATGCCGGTTATTGTTTTCTGGCGACAACCGAAGGAACACAACCAAGAGTACGGCCTATGGCACCGTATTTTTCAGATGACGATCAACTTCTGGTAGCCTTACTAGGACGCTCGAGATCCATCCAGCAAGTAAAAGAAAACCCCCTAGTTGAATTGTGTTATGTAGACAGGAAAATGTGGTATTGCCGTATTGCGGGAACGGCCACGATCAGTGATGATGCCCAAAAAAAAGAAATGCTCTGGAATAACGTCCCGATGCTCAAACAATATTTTGGAAGTCCAGAAGATCCGAATTTTATTCTCATGGTGATCGACATTAAAGAAGTTGAGGCCATGACACCGCATCAAAAAGAGCCCGAAATGGTCAGTTTTTAAAACCAAACTCCATCCGGAATTCGAATAAAATAAGCAGGGAGGCGGCCTGAGATTTATTGAAATCTTTGGCATTCTCCCTTCTTTTTAATTAATCGTCAAAGCCCTATTAAAACATTAAAAGATTCTATATCGGCTTTTAACCGACCGCTACAATTGATATCCCTCATAAAACAAATAAAAGAAAAACAGGGAAAGCCAGCCATGTTCCATATTAATCAAT
>JAGLQN010000363.1 GCA_023136835.1 Candidatus Omnitrophota bacterium
ATTATATTATATGTCAAGGAACGTTAAGATCCCGCGCGCGATTATATGATTATTATAAAACAAGTAAGTCTACAAAAAGTTTTCCACAAGACAAAATGAATACACGCTAAATAACATGGTTTCAATACATTATGCTAAATATCCCTATATATACTAGTTAACATAACATATATTATAGGAAGTTGTTGGTTTTTGATCTCAAACAGGCGTTTATAGAGCGCTCAAACCATTGAACATTAAAAATCCTATTTCTTTCGGCTCTTTGCGCGTGAGAATTTAACAATGTTGCGGCGAAGCGCTTCTTCTTTCAATTGTGATCGCAAATTAAACTCTTCATCTGCGCTTCGGCTCTTTGATGGGAAATTTTTTTGGCGGACGCCAACCTGAACATCGCCAGTGCGAATATGAATGATCTTTCCGTTAACCAAAGCGTCGGCAACGACCATCCGGCCATTCCTTAAGATCCGGCCAAAACTTGGACGGGAAATACCCATCGCCATAGCGCCTTCAAACTGATCATACCCCTGGAAGTCCGCCAGCTTGATCGCTTCATATTCATCAATCTTTAATTCGATCTCATCAGGCCTGCCCGGTTTGCCTCGCGGGGAGAACTGCCCGATCTTTGGCATTTTCTGAATATAGCGGATTTTTTTTCGACGTCCTTTTTGCATTTTTGCCTCCGAACTCGATCGTCTTTAACCGATTCTTTATATAAGCATACGCTCATTTCAACATGCTATTTAATATGAGCATATGCTTATTATAACATATAAGTTAAATCCTTAAAAGAAAAGGTTAAAAATTTTCCTTCAGCCCCCTTCCATTGTCGATATCACAGATTTCCTGAGCTTCAATTAAGTAAGCCTCGCATTGAGATCGTCTGCATGTTATTATTAAATATCTGTTTAGCTAGAAAATCTGTCATCGCTAAGGTCCCGAGGATCACCCCTACTCTCAGAAAGAGGTCCGCAAAATATTAGGGCTCGAATAATATGGGTTCAAAAAAAGAGATGACTTATGCCTCAAGGATCTGGAACAAAATCCGGTATGGAATGGCCCCGCAGGTTCTCCGGAATTATCTGGCAAAGAGCGGCCCTGAAATTACCCCGTACTATTTGCTGATGGAAAAACCGTCAGATAGCGCATCCGCAGAACCACAGAATAATTT
>JAGLQN010000364.1 GCA_023136835.1 Candidatus Omnitrophota bacterium
TTGATCTTGGTTTATTCCTGCCTGGAAGTTAATCTGCCTGATCAGCCGAATCGCCGTATACGGATCCGTACGTACGGTGGTGTGGGAGGGACGCTCAGCGATGGGCGTCCTATCCCTATAGCTGCTTTTTTCTTATTCAAAATCATATACAATGGTTACCCTGACATCATAAGTGATAAAGCATATAGCGTTTCGAAACCACCTTTCCATCCGGTTTCCGTTCGTAAATAGACTTATAGCACTCGCGCTTTTCGTCAATGCTGACACATACCATCTTATTGTACCGGCGACAAATCTCAGATAGGAAATCCCGACGTAGTCTTAACCGTGTGCCAAAGGAAAGCTTTTCCCGAGTATATGCTTCATCCTGGTATCCTTCCTGCCACGGTTCGTATTTGGCTACAATTTGTCCATCCTTGATGAGGTTAAATCCCTCGAATGATAGATTGAATTCATCTATTATAAATGACGTTAAGGTGCAGATACTCCTGTACCCAAAAAATGTCATAGGATTCTGATGCTCGGCAAGTAGCGGAATGCAGTCGGCACTGACATCTAAGGCATCATTTCCCCTTCTTGTAAGTTCGTCGCGGGCTTGTTCCAAAGTGACTGAAATTGCAGAAGCAGGCGCGATTTTCTCTGTCGATAGTTCGAGTTCATCCAGCATGTGCGACCCACCGTACACCTGCAGGGGGATTAGAGTTGTTTTCAACGATATTTCTTGTCTGTAAGGGACATTGTATTTCTCTTCCTGAGCCAGTATTCGCTTTTCAAATAAAGTCATCCAATCGGCGACTTGTTCCTCAGATCCAGCTTTCCCAACCTGAAATGATTCTATCGTGTTGAGCTCTGCGAACCATGCATCCTTATTGACTACATGAAGTGGCAATATATCTATAGGACGAGACATATTCCCTGAAACTAAAAATTCTGGATCGGCCTGTTGGATTGTTTGCCAGAGCCAATGAATCTGGGTATCACTCAGTTTCATTTTCACGGCCGCTTCGTTTAGCGCGCTCCATAGAACCTCTGTGACTAATTCTTGAAATTCAGTTGTAATCCAGACAACTGGCCACCCCTGTGGATGTACATGCCCGTACCAGTCATCTTTTACACGAGAACGCTCCTCGTCCATAGACCAGTGCTGTTTATTAAGGCATTCTTCAATGGCAGCCACAAGACTTCCCGATGGTACCTTAAGAATCCTCTCTGTAAGTTGCATTCGGTCAAAAAAGTCGAAAAGAGTGTTTCGCTTAAGAAAGGCCAAAAACTCGGAATTAGAGCTCAAAGGCATCCTGTAAGTCGTATGCGCTATGCTTGGCGAGTAATTTATTTCGATACGCTGGACTGCGATGGAAATAGAAGATTCTAGTGGCGAAACCTCGCTCACAGATCGAAGAATATGCGTGACTAATTGACGGCAGAAAAAATTCTCATGATCAATGAGTTTGACGAGGGTTTTCTGATACGAGCCCAACAGAGCGGGGATCTGATTAGAAAGCGCATGAAGAATGATCAGCAAGCGACGGAAGATCCTCCCTGAAGCCGACAGCGTATTGCTAAAAAGCACAGGAATTACGCTTTCTGGCCGGGCAATTGCTAATCTCGCCAGCGACCGCACTAGTCTTTCGCCATGATCAATTTCCGGTGTGCCCAACTCTTCTATTGAAAACTGGAGAATTAGTTGATTTTCATCGAAAGTCGGTCTCGTATATTCTTTCAGCCATGCATAGGCATTATTCTGGGGTAGCTGCGAAAACATGCTTTCGCAGTATGTAAGAAAATCATTGAAAACAGCCTCAAGCATGCTTGGTTCATCAAGTACATCCAAACCTGAAGATGCGATGCGCGGTGTATCATAGCCATAATTTGTCGAATCGTAGCACTCCTTAACCAGACAAGTCTCTGCAGCCTTCCTATCTCTTGCCTTTACGGCGGCGAGGTATTTTGTGCTGTCTTTCCTACGGAACCAGTCGCCACAGCAGGAGTAAGCAATGCTGAAGCACTCTATGGCTTTCTCCTGATTACCAAACTCTAGGAAACGTTCCGCCAAACACTCAATGACATCAGTATTCTGCCAGCGTCCTTGTGATTCGAGATATTCCTTAATTGGGATGAGATTTTCTGGGAAGCGTGTCTCAGCTATGTGATGACGCAAGATTAAATCGAGCAACTCTCGTTCGTAGAAGTGTTTGTTTTGCGCTTTCAGCTTTTCAATTATTACGAGAAATTCAGAAAATGATTTCTTGCATTTTTCAGCTATGTCCTCTCTGGTTAAGCTTTCATCATCCAGCATGAAGGTATATTGCAGGTGGCCTCTTTCTACAGCATCGCTTCCGTTTTTGCCATCTGAATCGGGAGGGATAGAAAATTCATTCTTGAGGTTGTCAGGCCAATGCCTGGGAGTGACCTCCGTCAAGATGAAGTGCCTGAAGCGATTTTCAAAGACCTTTTGGACGTCTTCTGAATAGGATTCTCGAACAAGATCGATGATATGCTGCCGTGTCCCTATAATTTGCTTACAGTGTCGACCATCATCGCTGTAGTGGTTGGTGAATGACTCGCTCAGACACCAAAGATACTCAGGATCACCATCTATTGCATTTAGAAGATACTCCTCCAAGCAATCCTGCATTTTCCATCTTGCTGTTGACCGGGAGTAATGCTTAAGTAAATCAAATGCGACCTGTCGTTTGACAGCGAGAACGACTGAGAAAGTCCTTTCTATGAACCATTTTGTCTCCCGATCGTCAGTGAGATGGGGCATCCAATCCACCATCCACAGAACACGCGCGCACCTCTCAAGTGCCATTTCGGGATTACGCTTATTCACCAATCTTAGAACATCTATCAGATACAACAAAGTGACATCCTTGTGGTAGCCATATATGAGAGAGGAACGGATTCCATAGCGAAGCCATTTCTCCGAATCTTCACGCATTCCGCATTTAGCCATGATTGCGGCCAGCCACAGGAAATGATTGGACCTGCAACCACCTTTCAGCATGGTGGATTTTTCATAGGTGACAGCGCAGCTCCTTAAAATGGAAAGAAGCTTTGGACGCACCGCAGAAATCTTTGTCAGAGTTTCCCATAGGCTCAACTCGAAGTCATAGTCCTGGCGGGATTCTGAAATTCCAAAGTGTGTGTTCCACAAAAGAGAATCTCGGAGTGAAGCCAGCTTCGCAATCCAAGCACCCAAACGATCAGGAAAGCGTTTCTGGACCTCCTTGGTTAGCAAGCCAATGGTAAAGGGTAGAACGTCTCTGATAAGGTCGATCGAATCGCAAATCCTTTCGCCGTCACCTTGCTCAGCGTTCAAAAGCATATCGATGCTCTCATACGCCTCCTCATACCAGTCATTCGAATCAGATCGGAACGATTTCCCAATGCAATTACAGGCTTTCAGAAGGTGTTGAAGAGCCGAGGTCCAGAGCGCTCGCGATGTACCGACAAACTCACAGAGGTTCGCATAGGAGGATTCGTTATCCTCATAGCCCAAGATGATAAATGAGTATGCATAGTGTCTGAGCACTGGATCGCTCCTTGACAAGTAGTCGGGGCATTCCTTTTTTGGAGCTTTAATAGGCCCTGCAATTTCGGATACTTTGGAAACTGGCATACCTGCCCTGGCTGCATAGAAAGCCAGCTCTATATTACCGAAGGGGTGCTCCTGCTCCACGTACTCAGTTACAGCATCCCGCAGCTCAACGAGAAGGTCATGGTGAGAAAGTGCGCGTATTAATAGGTAGCGCACCAAATTATTTGGAAACATAATACTTACACGCTTAAGTCGAAGCCACTTTTCGGTATGTCTGAATTGGACTAATGCATCGATATATGCTGACAAATGTGGTGTATAGGCCGGTGCGTAAGCGTCTGTCTGTTCCAAGATTCCTGGGGCAAACTCGAATTGAGAAAGCCACTTCAGTGGGCGTGCCTGCTTCTCCGCATAGAAGCCTAAACACCGTGCAATGCCGATCACCTGTGCTTTGACTTCATCTCTGTTGTCAGAATGAATACCGCGAAACTCGTCGGTGAATACATCAAATAGCTTCCGCCCTAGCTCCAGCTTGCCCTCGTTCGCAAGTGCCGACATTACAGCGAGTGAAACGTGGCTATCGACCAGCCAATGATTTGACTCTGGAGAATATGCGAAAGAGATTACGTCTTCCTCGCGGCCTAAAGCAAGGAGGGCATCTGCAAGAAGAGTTCGGTCGAGATTATGCTCAAGGCGCTCTCCGGTTCTGAATTTTAATGCGCCAAGCCGACTGAGTTGAACGATATCTCGTCGCTCAAATGCCGATTCAACCGCCCAGTGAATCGCGTCCAAGATCTCTTTAGATGGACGACAGTGCAGAAGGGCGCGATCAACAAAATCAGCAGTCACTTCTTCTATAACGTATGTGAAGTCGCCTATGTCATAGCAATATTCAAAGACATATCCAAACCACTTGGGAGAATCCTTGCTGGCCTTAAGAAAAGCTGCAATGTTTGCTCTTATCTCCTTTATCCAGTCCGTATGCAGTTGACCAATTACGAACTCACGGAAGCTGTTGTGGAATACGGACAGTCTGCCATCATAGTCCCGTAGAAGGTGCCCCATACACTTGTATGCATCCTCGAATTGAGGACGGCTAAGAGACTGTTGAATGTTATGGAGTTCATCCCTATGTACGGAAAATCGCAAGCATGCCATGACAGCGCACATGTGCCTTGCATCAGCCATACCCACTCGGTCAAACTCTTCCCAGAGGAGTCCATAATAGTTGCGGATATCTCCACCCGTTGCTGGAGCAAGTGAGGCTATAGCGGCTGTTACCGCCCCACTCGATAAGATTATTTCTGCAGCATACCGCAGATACAGAGGAAGCCCTTCGGACTTTTTGTGGATCTCGAGAATCTCGGCCCGTGACAACCCCGATATGCCTCGTTTGTTCTCAAGATAGTCTTGAGTCTCTAGTTCCTCAAACAATGGCATCTGGATATGGGTTTCATGGCACTCTCTTGTAAGCTTTAGAAAATGAGGCCATTTGTGGAGTTCCTGTGTGCCCACAGCTATGGCAACGCCCTTTGGTACATCTGATGGGAGGGCGGATATCACAGTGTCTCTTACTTCGGACTGAAGGCGTTCAGCATGGTCCAATCCGTCCAGGAAGATTATAAATTTTCGACCTCGCTCGACAAAAAAATCTGCCAGCGTTTTCAAGCTCTCAAAAAAGTTGTACTCGCTGTAATCATGCCGCCTTTTGAGAACGTCTGGATATCGTCGATGGAACTCACTCAGCAAGTTTGCGCGGAGACTTTCAGCTCGTATGCGCATCTTTTGAGCATTGTCGTTTACACCAACGAAGCAGTAGTATCTGAACACCTCATATTTAGCTCGGTCTATCGAGTCGAAATATGAGGTTAGTGAAGTTGACTTGCCGCTTCCGGGCAAGCCAGTGACAACGAGGTATTCCCCGTTGATCTGTGGCAATAGTTTATCCAGTTGCTCCGAAAGAGCCTTCTGCTCTACAAAGTGGTCTTGATTGACTGGGAATACCTGTGGGATAAGCAACTTGCTCTGAAGTCTTTCCAGAAGTCTATCAATTGATTCGGCGGTAATCGCATCTTTTGAGAAGATTGCGTTCTGTTTAATGGCTTCCTTGAGGTCAAGGAAAATCGCGTTGTCAGAAAGCCCCAACTCCTTGTCAATAAGAACCGTTCGTATATATTGCTCCAGTTCCGTTAACGTAGGTTGCCGAACGTGAAACTGAAAGTCCTTCAAGAATTTGAGAAAAGAGCTAGGATTGAGTCCCGAGGTAGACTCCATGGCTGAGCGTAGTTTCTTCGCATTTCCCCTTCTGCGGTCTTCAATGACTTCTGGTTTAAATGTCCCATCTGGTGTCACGAGGTCAACGAGAGCGACATCAAGGGCACGGTTCGAGCAGAGTCTCGCGGTGAGGCTATATCTGGGGAACCTTTTTCGTAGAGTTTTCCAACTATCCGCGAATTTCTTAAGACAGACCGGGCTACTAAGATCAATAAGGTCGCTCGCATCATAGACATCAAGTGAGTTTACAGCATATTTGACCTGATAAGCAACAATTTCGGTTCCAAGGAACAGAACGATGTCATCAAGGTTGCCCGATTTTTCATACTCCAATAACATCTCGAATGGCGTACGAGCTATATAGTGCTCCAGCGCAAGCCGCAGGGCTGTTAAATCCTGATACTCATCACCCTTTCTTCGGGAACTTCCTCTTTTATTTGATTCCGTCATTACAAGCCAATCATTCTATAATTCTTCAATACTAATAGTATCTTGCGGCCCTTCGTTTTTCATATTTTTTCACCAACCTTGTTTTGCATTAATATTATATAGATTTGTCTTTTGATCGTCCCGATCTTTAATGAGACATTTTTAAAAAACGCAGAAAATAGAAAAAAATTGGTGTCAAAGCTTGAATTGTGAATTAAGTTTTTCAAATTTGTTTCTCACTTTTTTATCTTTATTC
>JAGLQN010000365.1 GCA_023136835.1 Candidatus Omnitrophota bacterium
TGCAAGAAATGCGGCAATCGTTGCCGCGAAGACCATATTGTCGGTGGAAAATGTCCCCGTTGCGGGGCAAAAGAATTTACCAATGGGCGCGCGTTTAACATGATGTTTAAGACTAGTTTCGGCGCCGTTGAAGACGCGGCCAGTGAGGCTTATCTTCGCCCCGAAACAGCTCAAGGGATCTTTGTCAATTTCAAGAATGTAACCGACGCGACCAGTCGCAAGCTGCCCTTTGGGATTGCCCAGATCGGCAAGGCGTTCCGCAATGAAGTGACAACAGGCAATTTTACGTTCCGTATGCGGGAATTCGAGCAGATGGAGATCGAATATTTCACAAAGCCTGAAGATGCCGAGGAATGCCATCAACGATGGATCGACGAACGGCTGAATTGGTATTACGATCTGGGCATCAAAAAAGAAAATCTGAAATTACGCAAGCATGCGGCTGATGAGTTAGCCCATTACGCGAAAGCATGCAGCGACATAGAATACCAATTTCCGTTCGGCTGGTCGGAGTTGGAGGGGATCGCCAACCGTACTGACTTTGATCTCAAACAGCATTCTCAATGTTCAGGCAAGGATCTTCGGTATCAGGATAAAGTGACCAATGAAAAATTCTTTCCCTACGTGATCGAACCTTCGGGAGGGGTCGACAGGGCGACGTTGGCTTTTCTTGTCGACGCGTATCATGAAGAGGAAGTTGAAGGCAGGACGCGTGTTGTTTTGAAACTCAGCAAGCAGTTGTCGCCGACCAAGGTTGCTGTTTTGCCTTTGCTGAAAAAGAACAATGATATTGTCGCTCTCGCCAAAAATATCAAAAAGGACCTGCAGCAAAGTTACCCTTCTGTGTATGATGATACGGCGGCGATCGGAAAGCTGTACCGGCGGCAGGATGAAGTCGGGACTTTTTTCTGTGTGACCGTGGATGTCGATTCACTGCAAGACAGGCAAGTGACAGTTAGAGAACGGGATACAATGAACCAAGAGCGTATTCCGCTGGATAATTTAAAGGAGTATTTAATCGGGAAGTTAGCAGACTAAAGAAAAAGAAAGGGCAGGGAACAAATGGCAAAGAAGTACGTTTATTTTTTCGGGGGCGGCAAAGCCGAAGGCAAAGCGACAATGAAAGAAGAGCTCGGGGGCAAAGGGGCTAATTTAGCGGAAATGTCAAGTATCGGCGTTCCTGTTCCTCCGGGATTTACGATTTCGACAAATGTATGTGAATATTATTATTCCAATGGAAAGAAGAATCCTCCGGTTTTGGACCGTGAGATCGACGCGAATATCAAGAAATTAGAAAAAGCATTGGGGACGAAATTCGGCGACAAAAATAATCCCTTATTGGTTTCTGTCCGCAGCGGGGCGGCCGTTTCTATGCCGGGGATGATGGATACTGTCCTTAATCTTGGCATTAACGATGATGTGGTCATTGGACTGACTAAGAAAACAAAGAATGAGCGCATGGCATGGGATTCTTACCGCCGGTTCATCAACATGTTCGGTGATGTCTGCTTAGGGGTTGACCACGAGCATTTTGAATCTGAGCTGACACGCGTCAAGAAGAAATACAATCGCGAACTGGATACGGACTTAACAACTAAAGAGTTGAAGGAAGTTGTTGAAGCCTACAAGAAAGTCTACCGGAAACATGTGGGAAAAGACTTTCCTACGGATGCCCGTGAACAGCTTGCTTATGCCGTCAACGCGGTTGTGGGTTCATGGAATGCCGACCGGGCGATTGCCTACAGGAACATCAACAAACTGCGCGGCCTCAAAGGAACGGCGGTTAATGTCCAGGCCATGGTGTTTGGGAACATGGGTGAAAATTCGGGAACAGGCGTTGCCTTTACCCGTAATCCCGCCGATGGAACCAATGAATTCTACGGGGAGTATTTGATTAATGCCCAGGGTGAGGACGTTGTCGCCGGAATCCGGACGCCGAATCCTATTTCCACTTTAAAGAAGAAAATGCTGAAGATGTACCAGCAGCTGGATAAGATCCGCATTAAGCTGGAAAAACATTACAGGGATATGCAAGACGTTGAGTTTACTATTCAAGAAGGTAAGCTTTTTATGCTTCAAACAAGGACGGGGAAAAGAACCGGGTTAGCCGCTGTTAAATTAGCGGTCGATATGGTTAAAGAGAAGCTGATCACGGAAAAAGAAGCTTTAATGCGCATCGACGGGGATCAATTAAACCAGTTGCTTTTCCCGATCTTTGATCCAAAAGAAAAAACAAAAGCGATAAGTGAAAATCGTACTATTGCTAAAGGCATGCCTGCCGGCCCCGGGGCTGCAACCGGTTTAGTTGTTTTTACAGCTGATGACGCTGTCGCGTGGGCCGAAAAAGGTAAAAAGGTTATTCTTACCCGTAAGGAAACATCTCCTGAGGATGTCAGTGGGATGTGGGCAGCCCAGGCGATTCTGACATCGAC